>CAKZJN010000030.1 GCA_936943465.1 uncultured Rhodoferax sp. | reverse complement strand
GTGGGTGTTTGATGTGATGGAGGCAGCCGGCACCGATGGCCGCAAGCGCCTGGGTTGCCTGAATATTCATGGTTCGTTGTTGCCGCGCTGGCGGGGTGCGGCCCCGATTCACCGGGCGATTGAGGCCGGCGACGTGGACACCGGCGTCACCATCATGCAAATGGACCTGGGGCTGGATACCGGCGACATGCTGGTCAAATCCGCGATTCCAATCGGCCCGGACGACACCACCGCCACCCTGCACGACAAAGTGGCTGAACTTGGCGCGGAACTGGTGGTGCAGGCTTTGCACGCCGCAGCCAATGGCAGCCTGCACGCCACTCCGCAACCCGCCGAAGGCGTGACCTACGCCCACAAAATAGAAAAGCACGAAGCGGCCATCGACTGGAACACCGACGCACAAACCATTTGCCGGCGCGTGCGTGCCTTCAACCCGTTTCCCGGTGCCAGCGCGGTCTTGCAGGGCGAGACGCTGAAGGTCTGGTCGACCAGCCTGCAGACGGCCGGGTCGGAGTCCGGGGCCAATGCGGCGCTGCCGGGTACGGTGTTGTCGGCAGACGCGAGTGGCATTGCGGTTGCGGCCGGTGAAGGCGTGGTCGTGTTGCACGAACTGCAGCGCGCGGGTGCCAAACGCCTGCCGGTGGAGGCATTTCTGCGCGGATTTGCGGTGCCGGCCGGTGCGCGGTTTGAGGTGGCACCCGCCGCCACCCAAGCGTTGACCTGATGCAGGGTTTGCGCGCCCTCGTCCGGCACCCTGAATTTCGCCTCGGGTTTCGTGAAATGGCCCAGGTCGCGCCCGGCATTGCCGCCTGGGGCCTGATGACCGGCGTGGCCATGGTCAAGTCGGGTATGGGCACCTTCGAAGCCTTCTTGATGGCGCTCACCGTGTTTGCCGGCAGCGCCCAACTGGCGGCGATTCCGCTGATGTTGGGTGGCGCCCCGATCTGGGTGATTCTGGCCACCGCCTTTTGCGTCAACCTGCGCTTTGTGGTGTTCAGTGCCCATATGCGCAATTACCTGATGCACCTGCCGCTCTCCAAGCGCCTCCTGTGCGGCTACCTCACCGGTGACTTGACCTATGTGCTGTTTATCAAGCGGCACCCGGAGCCGCAAACCGATGCGGCCGGGCGTTTCGGTCAGGTCGCCTACCTGCTGGGCAATGGCAGCATCAACTGGTTCAGTTGGACCTTCCATTGCGTGCTGGGCGTGGTGCTGGCCAACTTCATCCCGGCCAGTTGGGGCCTGGGTTTTGCCGGGATTCTGGCGCTGGTGGGCATGACCTGCTCGCTCGCGTCCACACCCATGCGCTGGATATCGGGCGGGGTGGCGGCTATGGCCGGTGTGGCGGCCTTTGCCCTGCCGCTCAAGCTGAATATCCTGGTGGCGATTGCTGCCGCGGTGGCACTGGCACTGATGCTGGAGCGCTCGCCATGGGCTGGCGCGCTCGCGGGCAAGGCGGGGCGCTGAGATGGCATTTTCCTTGACCGAACTGAACGGTGTGCACCTGCTCACCATTGCCGCATTGGTTGGCGTGTCGGTGGTGTCGCGCAGCTTCTTCTTCATTTCCAGCAAAAAGTGGGAGCTGCCGCATTGGGCCGAGCGGGGCCTGCAGTACGCGCCGATTGCTGCGCTGGCGGCGGTGATTGCGCCGGAAATCGTCATGAGCCAGGGCCACCTGATCCACACACTGGAGGATGCCCGCCTTTTCGGCGTGGCGGGTGGGCTGGCCTATTACTTTGGGCGCCGGGGTAGCGGGCAGGCCGTGCTGGGCACCATTGTGGCCGGCATGGCGGTGTACCTGCCGCTGCACATTGGCCTGGGTTGGTAACTAAATAGAAGACGGAAGGCCGGTTACGAACCCGCCTTGATCCGCATCAGCCCGTTAGCGGGGTGCTGGCTTCTACAATTCGGCAACTCTTTTTTGACTACCAACCGAGGTGAATTCCATGAATGTGATCCGCTTTTCTGATCTGTGCGCCCAGGGCCAAGTGGCCGGCAAACGCGTGTTTATCCGCGCCGACCTGAACGTGCCGCAAGACGACGCCGGCAATATCACCGAAGACACCCGTATTCGCGCCAGCGTGCCCTGCATCGAAATGGCACTCAAGGCCGGCGCAGCAGTGATGGTTACTTCCCATCTGGGTCGCCCCACCGAAGGCGAATTCAAGCCCGAAGACTCGCTGGCCCCGGTGGCCCGCCGCATGGGTGAGTTGCTGGGTCGCGAAGTTCCGGTGGTGGCGAACTGGGTGGACGGTGTGACCGTGGCGCCTGGCTCGCTGGTGCTGCTGGAAAACTGCCGCGTCAACAAGGGCGAGAAAAAGAACAACGAAGAACTGTCCAAGAAGATGGCCGCCTTGTGTGACATCTTTGTGCACGACGCCTTTGGCACCGCCCACCGCGCCGAAGCCAGCACCTACGGCATTGCCCAGTTCGCGCCGATTGCCTGCGCTGGCCCGCTGCTGGCAGCCGAAATGGACGCCATCTCCAAGGCGCTGCTGGCCCCCAAGCGCCCCCTGGTAGCGATCGTCGCCGGCTCCAAGGTGTCCACCAAGCTGACCATCCTGAAGAGCCTGGCCGCCAATGTGGACCAACTGATTGTGGGTGGCGGTATTGCCAACACCTTCATGCTGGCAGCCGGTCTGAAGATCGGCAAGAGCCTGGCTGAGCCCGATCTGCTGGCCGAAGCCACGGCCGTGATTGAAGCCATGCGCGCCCGTGGCGCCGCCGTGCCGATTCCCACCGATGTGGTGACCGCCAAGACCTTTGCCGCCGATGCGCCCGCCACCACCAAACTGGCGACCGAGGTGGAAGACGACGACCTGATTCTGGACATCGGCCCGCAAACCGCGCAGGTGCTGGCGAACCAGCTCAAGTCCGCTGGCACCATTGTCTGGAACGGCCCGGTCGGCGTGTTCGAGTTTGCGGCGTTTGAGGGCGGCACCAAAACGATTGCCCGTGCGATTGCCGAATCCAGCGCGTTTTCCATTGCAGGCGGCGGTGACACGTTGGCCGCCATTGCCAAGTACGGCATTGAAAAGCAGGTGGGTTACATCTCGACTGGCGGCGGCGCTTTCCTGGAAGTGCTGGAGGGCAAAACCCTGCCCGCCTTCGAGATTCTGACCCGCCGGGCGGCGCAGTAATTTCGCTACCGTTCCCCGCTATCGGCGGGGAACGGTCCGTGAGAAGTCGACAAAGATCAATGATTTTTTGAAAAGAACATCCATACCCTACAAATCTGTTAGCAGTTCACTTTGAATTGGCTATTTGGCGCTACCATGCGACCAAATACTCCAATTATTGGGATGCCAAAACATACTGACCTGGCCGGCGTGGCCGACGCAACGCAGACAAAAATCGCGCTTTGCGCTGGGGTTCTCCCGGTTTGGGCGCGGCATCTCGCGTCCTCCCGTAGCCAGTCGGAGGGTGCGGTCTCTGAAATGATGCAGGCCTTTGCCGGCATCGGCCCCCACCTCGGGCGGGCCCAACAACAATCCCAAAAAATCGACGAACTGCTCGGTCATCAAGACGGGCAGTTTCACGGCTTGGTCGCGGCTTGCGAAGAATCCCTGGCCCCCCTTTTGCAAAACGCCCAGCTCGGGCCAGAGGGTGCCGCCGCCATCGACGCGACGCTGAATCTGGTGCGCACAGCGGTTGCTTCCCTGGAGCAGGTCACGCTGCCGGTTTCCGAGGACACCGATGCGGTTGCCGCCCATGTGGAGCGCATGTACATTGGCTTCCAGTATCAGGATCGCATCAGCCAGATGATTGCCCTGTTGGAGACCGATATCGCGCGCCTGCAGGAAGCGATGAACGGACAGGGTGCGGATACACCGGATCTTGAGGGTTGGTTAAGTCGGTTGGAGTCCCAGTACGCCATGTCGGAGCAGCGCCAAGTGCATGCGGGCGACACGGGTGCGGGGCAGGATGATGCTGCGAGCGATGAGGCTACATTTTTCTAAGAGGTTGATATGGCAAAGACGATTTTGGTAATTGACGATTCTGCGAGCCTGCGTCAGGTGGTGAAGATGGCGTTGACCGGTGCCGGTTACAACGTCATTGAAGCCGGCGATGGAAAAGCAGCGCTGGCGCTGCTCGACGGCCGTCAGATCAATATGGCGGTATGCGACGTCAATATGCCGGTGATGAACGGCATTGAATTCGTGAAAGCAGCCAAAGCTCTGCCGGCCTACAAATTCCTGCCCATCCTGATGCTCACCACCGAGAGCCAGGAAGAAAAGAAGGAGCAGGGCAAGGCCGCCGGCGCCAAGGCCTGGATGGTCAAGCCCTTCGCGCCGACTCAGTTGGTGAACGCGGTTTCCAAGCTTTGCGCATAGTGCGCCGATAAAGCTCCGCGGCCCGCCTGTGCAGGCTCGTGGGGGTAGTAATGCAGAGGGGGACTCTCATGGGTGAACGGTTTGAATTGCCTGCCGAGCTGAATATTTACAGTGCATTGGAAACCCGCGACGCCTTGCTGGCCTGGGTGACCGAGCAGTCCGCCAAGGGCCGGGACTATCTGGAGGTGTCGGCCCGTGAGGTTGCCGAACTTGATGGCTCGGGTCTGCAGTTGTTGGCAGCCTTGTCCAACAGTGAGCATGCATGGCGCGTGGTGGAGCCCAGTCAGGTTTTCATCGATGCCTGCCGGGCCATTGGCCTCACCCAGTGGCTCGATAGCCGCGACCAAAAGTCTGCGTAGGGAGATACCGCATGAGCATGCAAGACGACCTGGATTTCATCGCGCAGGCGATGCCGGCCTTTATCAGCGAGGCGGCTGAGCAAATCGAAGCCATTGAGACCCTGCTGCTGGAGCTTGAGGAACAGCCGGATAACCGGGAACTGCTGGACTCGCTGTTCCGTTGTGCGCACACCGTGAAAGGGTCGGCCGGCATCTTTGGCTTGAACCGGGTGGTTGAATTTACCCACCATGTGGAGACCCTGCTCGACAAAATGCGCGATGGCGATGTGTCGCTGACCCCCGCCATCAGTACCTTGCTGCTGCAGTGCAATGACCAGATCAAATTCCTGGTCGACACGGCCGCAGATGCCGATGCCGACACCGAAGAGCAAAAAGAGCTGCGCGCCGACCTGGTCGTGCAGTTGCGCGCGCTGACCGAAGGGGGCGCCGCCGCAGCCCCGACCGCTGCGGCGCCTGCTGCCGCAACGCAATCGCAGGAACCGACATCCGGTGTCTGGAGCATTTCTGCCCGTTTTGGTGTGGATACTTTCCGCAATGGCATGGACCCCCTGTCGATCGCCCGTTATCTGGGTGGCATGGGCGAGGTGGTGTCGGTGCAATGCGGTATTGACAGCGTACCGCCCCTGCTCAACGTGGACCCCGAAAGCTGCTTTCTCAGCTTTGTCATGCAACTGCAGACCTCGGCCAGCCGCGAAGATATTGAAGGGGCCTTCAGCTTCGTGATTGACGATTGCGAACTGGACGTGGTGGCACCCGAGACCCCTGATCAGAAGATGGCGCGCGCGATTGAGGACTTGCCAGAGACGCCGCGACTCGGCCAGATGCTGGTGTCGGTCGGTGCGGTGACACAGGACAAGCTGGAACAGGTGCTCAGCACCCAGAAGGCCACCCCCGGCATGCCGGCCGTGGCCAAAGCCAAGATCGGTGACCTGCTGGAGGCGCAGGCCGGCGTGGCACCCGAAGTGGTGGCGGCCGCGCTGGGCAAGCAGCAAAAGATCCGCGAAGCGGCTCCCAGCGAAGAGCGCTATATCCGGGTTCAGGCGGACCGTCTGGACGCCGTGATCAACCTGCTGGGCGAGTTGGTGATCGCCGGCGCCGGCGCCACGCTGCTGGCACGCGAGACGCACCATGAGGCGCTGATCGAGGCCAACCTGCACATGAACAGCCTGATCGAAGAAATTCGCAACGGCACGCTGGGCTTGCGCATGGTGCCGGTGGGCGAGACCTTCAGCCGCTTCCGCCGTGTGGTGCGCGATACCGCTTCCAGCCTGGGCAAGGAAGTCAACTTCGAGATTTTTGGTGGCGATGCGGAACTCGACAAGTCGATGGTCGAAAAAATCGCCGACCCCCTGATGCACCTGGTGCGCAATTCGCTGGACCATGGTTTGGAGCCACCGCAAGAGCGTGTGGCGTCCGGAAAGCCACCGGCCGGCAAACTGGTGCTGAGTGCACGGCACGAAACCGGTGCCATTCTGATCCGGATTGAAGACGACGGCCGGGGCATCAACCGGGAACGCGTGCTGCAACGCGCCTGGAACCGGGGGCTGGTGGAGCACGGCATTGTGCCGCCGGACGACGACATCAATATGCTGATTTTTGAACCCGGCTTTTCCACCGCCGAACAGGTCACCAACCTGTCGGGTCGCGGGGTCGGCATGGACGTGGTGCGCCGCAATATTGAGGCCCTGCGTGGCACCCTGCGCCTGAACAGCAATCCGGGCAAGGGCCTGCAGGTGGATATTCGCTTGCCATTGACCCTGGCCATCATCGATGGCTTTATGGTCGGCGTGGGCAAGTCCAAGTTTGTGCTGCCGCTGGAGTCGGTGGTCGAGGTGATTGAGTCTGGCGGCGACAACGTGCGCGTCGATGAGCGTGGTCGCCACTGCGTGGAGCTGCGTGGCGCGGTGCTACCGGTGGTTCGCCTGCGCACCCTCTACACCGTGGAGTCCGACTTGCCCAATCGCGTCAGCGTGGTGGTGGTGAACTCGCCGCGCGGCAAATACGGCATCGAGGTCGAAGTGCTGCTGGGCCAGAACCAGACCGTGATCAAACCGCTGGGCCGACTGTTCAAGACCCTGCGCGGCATTTCGGGTTCCAGTATTTTGGGCAACGGCGAGGTTGCACTGATTCTGGATGTCGGGTCGTTGGGCGAACTGATTACTGGAGCGGATGCACCGGTGGCGGCTTCGTAGTTGGAATTACAAGGTTCTCAAGTAAACCGAGGAAACAAAAAATGGCAGCGCAACAATCTTCTTTTTTCGGCCGCCTATTTGGCGGGGGTGCACTGGAGCAGCGCATTGCGGAGTTGGAAGCGGAGCTCAAGGTGCGCACCGACATCATGAATATCACCAGCATCGTGTCGGAAGCCGACAAGAAGGGTGACATTCTCAGCGTGAATGACAAGTTTCTTGAGGTTTCCAAGTACCCGCGCAATGAACTGATCGGCCATGGTCACAACACCACGCGCCACCCGGACATGCCCAAGGAAGTGTTCAAGGACATGTGGGC
>CAKZJN010000029.1 GCA_936943465.1 uncultured Rhodoferax sp. | reverse complement strand
CCCCGTCCAGTTCCACAGGTTGTGACGGCACATTGTTTGCCAATCGGGCCAGCATGTCCTGCAACTCCTGTGCCTTGATCGGCTTGGAAATGTAGTCATTCATGCCCGCTTCCAAACAGCGTTCACGGTCCGACTCCATGGCATTGGCCGTCATGGCGATGATCGGTACCCGTGCTGCAGGCGTGCTCAACGCCCGAATCCGGCGGGTCGCCTCCAGACCATCCATCACCGGCATCATCATGTCCATCAGCAACACGTCATAGCTGTGGATAGCCACCTGATCCAGCGCCACTTGACCATTTTCCGCGACCGTCACCCGATGGCCCCAGCGCTCCAGCAGAGCGATCGCCAGCTTTTGGTTGATGGCGTTGTCTTCGACCAGCAGCACATCCAGGGTCAGTTGTTCCATGCGTGGGGCAGATGGCAGCTCAAAGCTGACCGGCGTGTCCAGATTCAGGTGCAACACCCGCGCCAGCACGGTGTGCAGATCGCTGCGCGAAACCGGCTTGGACACATAGGCTGCAATGCCCGCTTCACGCGAACGTTGCGCGTCGCCCCGCACGCCAGAACTCGACAGCATTACCATGGGCAAGCTGCCACAGTGCGGCAAAGCCGCAATGCGATGTGCCAAGGCAAAACCGTCCATATCTGGCATCAGCGCATCCAGCAACACCAAATCACAGGGGGCACCTTGCGTCGCCTCACTTTGCAACCAGGCAATGGCGTCCGCACCGCTGACCACCGCCTGCACCCGAACGCCTTCGGCCTCCAGCCCGCGCGCAATCACCGTGCGATTGACCTCCAGGTCATCCACCACGAGCATCCGCAGGCCCTGGAAAGAAAACTCGGGCACTTCGGGTTGTTCCTGGCTACGGTCCAGCCCCACACGCAGGGTAAAGTGGAAAACACTGCCACGGCCCAACTCACTCTCGACCCAGATCTTTCCCCCCATGGCCTGCACCAGTCGCGCGCAAATGGTGAGCCCCAGCCCGGTGCCGCCAAAGCGCCGGGTGGTCGAGCTGTCTTCCTGCGAGAAGGCTTCAAAAATAGTGTCCAGCTTGTCGGACGCAATGCCGATACCGGTATCGGTTACCGAGAAGTGCAACAGCAAGCCTTGCGGATCTTCGTAGTCGCGCGCCACGTGTACCACCACCGAACCCTCGGCGGTGAACTTGATCGCATTGCCCAGCAGGTTCACCAGAATCTGGCGCAAACGACCCGGGTCGCCAATAACCGACAGGGGCACGTCCGGGGCAATGTCGCACAGCAACTCCAGCCCCTTGTCTCGCGCACGCAGCGACACAGCCTTCAGGGTCTCATCCAACGAAGTGGACAGGTTGAAGCCGATGTTTTCAATCAGCAGCTTGCCAGCCTCGATCTTGGAGAAATCCAGAATGTCGTTGATCACCCGCAACAAGGCATCGGCCGAACTTTTTACGATACCAACGTACTCGCTTTGTTCGGCGTCCAACGTGGTGTCGAGCAGCAAATCGGCCATGCCCAACACCCCGTTCATCGGCGTCCGGATTTCGTGGCTCATGTTCGCCAGAAAATCGGACTTGGCCGTGCTGGCCGCCACCGCCTGGTCTTTGGCACGCTGGAGTTCAACAGCAATCTCTTTGGAGGCAGAAATGTCGGTGAAGTAACCGTTCCACACCCAGGGCCCATGCGCCAACTGGCGCGGGTGTGCCTCGGCGTGCACCCAGACCACATTACCGCTGAGTTTGTGCACCATTCTGAAATCAAGCGACTGCACCAAGGCATGCTCGCTGGCGGGCGCCAGAATGCCTGCAAAGGCCTGTTGATCTTGCGGATGTACGCGGGCCAGCAACAGGCGGGTGTCCTGCATGATGTCTTCGGCGCGCGCACCACAAATGTCAAAGATCGCCCGGCTCATGAACGGAATAACGTAATAACCGTTGGGCCCCATGTGGTACTGGAAAATGGCCACTGGAACGTTTTCCGTCACTTCGCGCAAACGCGCATCGGCTTCCTTGCGTTCGGTAACGTCCTGCCAGATGCCGGTGTACAGGGCATCGCCTTGCGCAGTGCGCTCCGGGTCCGGGTTGATCTCAGAACGAATCCAGCGAATGGCGCCATTGGGCAGGCGCACCCGGTACTCGCCGCGCCAGGCGGTGCCTGACTTGACCGCATCGCGCAACCCCGCACGAATCAGCTTGCGGTCGGAGTCCAGCACTTGCTGCATGATCAACGAAGCATCATCGCGCAGCGCAATCACCGAAAGCCCCAACACCTCCTGCACACGCGGGCTCACATAGGTGAACTTGTCGTAGTCCGTGCCAGCCTGCCACTGAAACACAACGCCTGGAACGGTGTTGGTGATTCGCCGCAAGCGTGCCTCAGCCGCCTTGATGTTGGACTCCATCTGCTTGCGCTCGGTAATGTCGGTACGGATCGCAATAAAGAAGGTTGGCTTGCCCGAATCATCCCGCAGAGGCACCAGCGTGGCATTGACCCAGTACAACGCACCGGACTTGCTCCGGTTGCAAATCTCGCCGTGCCATACGCGGCCGGCCAAAATGGTGGACCACATGTCGGCATAAAAGGACCGGTGGTGCGCACCGGACTTGATCATCCGATGCGACTTGCCAAGAATTTCTGGACGCGAGTAGCCGCTGATTTCGCAAAATTTGTCGTTGGCGTAGGTGATGACCCCGTTCACGTCGGTGATGCTCACGATGGCATGCTGGTCCAACGCGAACTTTTGGTGTGCCAGATCGGTCAACGCCGCATGCAAGTCTTTCTGGCTCTCTTCCTTCTGGCGCACCAACTCACTCATCAGAGCCGACAAACTCTCAAGGTTGTCGTTCATGATGCCGGTGTCATCCAGATCGACAAACTCCATCAGACCCAGCGCTGTGGTGCGCAAGGAGTCGATCGCCCGGGTACGGCTTTCCAGTTCGGCGCGCAGACGGGCATTGCTTTCGGTTAGCTCAATCGAGCTCAACTCCAGGCTGCGGGCCTTCAAATCCAGATCGCGGTCGTTTTGCTGGTAGGCATCATCCACCCGTTGAACGAACCCGCTCAGCCCGGTCAATGCCGACCGTGCCGACGCCGACAGCGACGGGGAATCTGCCAACTGCGCAAGCTCGCGCTGCACATCCAGCCATTGCGTCTGTTCAACGCCCAGGACGTGCTTGATCTGGCGCGCTAGCAGTTTGTGCATAAGGACAAGTTCCGTGGCTTTACGCCATCTCTGACAGGCAGGTAATGGTCATTGTCTGGTTATGCAATTTGCATTCCGCCAGTTGACCAAACGGGCTGATTTCGCCGTAAGAGTAAAAGCCGGTCAGTGTGGTTTGGCGCCCAAACACATCGGCGACGGCCTCGACTTCTTCGTCCACCCGGCCTCCCATCACCAGCTTGCGGCCAACACAACTCACCAACACCGCCAGGCTATCGCCCGCCGAAGACGGAGCGCCCAAAGCCGCTTGCGCCGCCGCCTCAGCCCCATCGACCAGCGCGTCGGTGCTGGCGTGCATCAGTTTGAGATAACCGTCCGGATCAATTTCGCCGGCCAGCGTGAGGCTGCCATCGGCCTCGTTGACCCCCAGAATGGTGCGGATCAGACCCAGTTCACCGTGGTCCTGCCCCAGCATGGCAAACGGAAACAGCAATCCCGAAGCAGGTAGATTCCTGGCGTGCTCGCCCAAATAGCGCTTGTACACCGTCAGTGCCGGTTCTCCATCCAACTCGTACAGCACGTTGCTGGCGCAGCGCGTGACCCGCCGGGCAGGGCCAAAAGGAGACCAGCCGCCAAATGAACCATGCGAAAACTGCAAGCCAGCGCCATACAAACCGACACAGACCAATCGATTGCTGCTCAGGCCCTGGTTATCGAGCACCCAGGTCTGCGCAAAGGCCCCGCCATCGCCGGCCAGGCCACCGGTAATGGGAATCTCTTTACCAACCACTTCGGCCATGCCGGACAACACCGCGCTGCCGTTGATCTGCACGCCTTGCCCAAAAATCAGGATGGCACGCAGGCCCTCGCGCTCCAGCCCCTGCGCCAGTCGGCGGCCCGCTGCGTGGGAATCGTCCATGCCCTGCAGTTCCGTACTCACTTGACCGACCCGGCATTGGTCAAAGGCAACGGCCGTCACCACCAGGCTGCCATCGGCCACCCCATCTCCTGAAATTTCACCAGCAGTCGAACAGCCGGCAATGTGTGCGCCCGGGGCGATATGCTGAATGGCGGCTGCGCCCGCATGCAAAGCGTCGACCGAACCAAAAGCCAGAATCAATTGGGGTTGGATCGCGGCCAAAGGGGCCCATTGGGATGCCTGCGGCACAGACTGTGTGAGTACCACCTGAGATACGCGCATAACCCGGTCCCCTTAATTGAAGTGCTTGATAAGCTGCCGAAATAATACGCCTGAAAACCCCGGCCGCAGCCTACGCAAACCGCGAATATTGCCCCATGTCAAGTTGGCCGCTGTTACCCGGCGGCGTATTGGGCCCGCAGCAAGTTCTTTTGCACTTTTCCCATGGCATTGCGGGGCAACTCGGCCACCACCTCGCAGCGCTTGGGTACCTTGAAGTTGGCAATGCGGGCTTTGAGGGCCGCCACAATGGCATCCGGTGCCAGCGACACGCCCGGTTTGGCGATGACCACCGCCACGCCCACCTCGCCAAAGTCGGCATCCGGAACACCGACCACGGCGCTCTCGGCCACGCCGGGCATTTCATTGATGTAACCTTCAATTTCGGCCGGATAGACGTTGTAGCCGCCGCTAATGATCAGGTCCTTGCTGCGCCCGACGATCGTGACGTAACCCCTCGCGTCCAGGCGCCCGACATCGCCGGTTTTGAAAAAGCCGTCCGGCGTGAACTCCTCGGCCGTCTTTTCGGGCATGTTCCAGTACCCCTGAAACACCCCGGGGCCCTTGACCTGAATGCCGCCGATTTCGCCTACCGGTACCGCCTTTCCGTCATCGGCAACCACCCGCAGTTGCACACCCGGCAACGCCGGCCCCACCGTGCCACCAATCCGTTCGCCATCGGCTGCCCAATAGGGGTTGGAGGTGAGCATGATGGTTTCACTCATGCCGTAGCGCTCCAGAATCGTGTGACCCGTGCGCTCTTGCCAATCGGTAAAGGTCTCGATCAGCAGAGGGGCCGACCCCGAGATAAACAGCCGCATGCTGCGTACCGCATCTCGGCTCAGCCCCGCCTCGCCCAACAGCCGCACATACAGCGTGGGCACACCCATGAACACCGTGGCCCCTTCCAACAGGCGCAGCGTGGTTTTGGGAGCAAACTTGTTCAGCCAAATCATCTTGCTGCCATTCAGCAGTGCACCGTGAATGGCCACAAACAGTCCGTGCACATGGAAGATCGGCAACGCATGCACCAAGACATCCCCGCCCTGCTCCGGCGTGCGCCAGCCCCAGGCCTTTTGCAGAACCTGCGCATTGCTCAGCAGATTGCCGTGACTGAGCATGGCACCCTTGCTGCGCCCAGTGGTGCCGCTGGTGTAAATAATGGCGGCCAGGTCATTGGCCGCGCACTGCGCCACGGCGTGTTGGCGACGGCACTGGGCAGCACGGTCCAGCAAGGTGCCGGTGCGGTCGTCATTCAGACTGAAAACATATCGAGTGCCCGACACAAAGGCCAACTTGCTAATCCAGCCGAAGTTGGCCCCCGTGCACACAACGACGGCTGGTTTTGCATCGCCGATGAAATAGGCCATTTCGGCTTGTTGGTAGGCCGTATTCAGTGGCAGATAGACCAAGCCGGCGCGCAACGTTGCCAAGTACAGAATCATGGCCTCTACCGACTTTTCAACCTGCGAGGCAACGCGGGAGCCGGGCGGCAGGTCCAGTGACTCCAGCAAATTGGCCACCATCGCGGTGGCGTCGTCCAAGTCTTGCCAGGCGTAGCAAAGTCCACTGTCAGTCTCGATGGCTGTCGACGACCGGTCTGCCGGGAAGCTCTCTAACAGGGCGGCAAACAAATTGGCGTTGGATGCGGTGCGGGGGCTGGAGCGGCTCATGTTGGATTCAGAAATGCGGTGGACGTTTGGCAATAAAGGCGTCAATGCCCTCGTGGTGCTCCGGGCTATCGGCATAGGCAAAGGGCATGGCGATAGACTGACCCGAGCGCAAGGCTCTGAGTGTCTGCTTATTGAGACGTGCCGCCTGCGGGGCCATGCCGGCAATACGGCGGGCCAGTGTGTCGGTGGCACCATCCAACGCAGCGGCCGTGACGACATGCGTCAAAAAGCCTTGGGCGGCCATATGGCCAGGCGTAAATACTTCAGCCGCAAGCAGCATGGCGCGGGCGGTCATGTCGCCGACCGCGCGCCCAACCAGTTCCGCCTCGCGGGGCGCCATTGGAAAGCCCAGCCGTGCAATCGGCGCGCCGAACTTGGCCGCGTCGGTACTCAGGCGCAGGTCACAGGTGCTGGCAATTTCCACACCAGCGCCCATGCAAACTCCGCGAATGCTGGCCAGCAACGGCACATCACACTCCAGCATGGCTGAGAGTGCGCCCCACACCTCCTCTTCATGAAACCGGCGCAACGCGGCCTCATCGAATCGGAAGCTCGGGTACTCGCCGATATCGCCGCCAGCACAGAAATGCTCGCCCGCTCCGCGCACCACCACACATCGCACCGACGCATCCGCCTGAATGGCGAGAAAAACCGAACGCAGTTCCCGCCACATGGCGCGCGTCATCGCGTTGAGTTTGTCTGCGCGGTTCAGGGTAACCGTGGTGACGTGATCGTCCCGCTGCACCAGAATGCCGGTTTCCATTGCCTAGCCCCTGCGCTGGTTGGAGGCTTTGCCAAAGTACAGCCACAAGGCTGCCCCCCCCGCAATCATGGGCACGCACAGCCACTGCCCCATGCTCATGCCCAGCGACAGCAAGCCCAGATGCGCGTCCGGCTCCCGAAAAAATTCGGCAATGAAACGGAACACCCCATAACCCAGCAAAAACACGGCCGACACCCGCCCCTGCTGCGGCGCGGTTCGCGCATACCACCACAACAGAACGAACAACAAAATGCCCTCCATCAGGAACTGGTACACCTGCGACGGGTGACGCGGCAGGTCACCCGCGCCCCGAAACACCATGCCCCAGGGCAATGACGGGTCCGCCACGCGGCCCCACAGTTCACCGTTAATGAAATTGCCAACCCGTCCTGACGCCAGCCCGGTGGGAACACAAGGCGCCACCAAATCAGCCACCTGCCAAAACGACCGACTCCGCGAATGCGCAAACCAAACCATCGAAGCAATCACGCCGAGCATGCCGCCATGAAAACTCATGCCGCCCTGCCAAACCGCAAACACTTCCAGCGGGTGCGCGGCGTAATACGCCGGTTTGTAGAAAAGGCAATAGCCGATGCGCCCACCCAAGACCACGCCCATCACGCCCAAGAAAAGAATGTCCTCCACGTCCTTGGACGACCAGGCGGCGGCGCCTTTGAGGCCAGCATAAGGCGCATGTTGAAGGCGGCGCGTGGCCAAAAACATAAACAAGCCAAACGCGACCAGATAGGTCAGGCCATACCAATGCACAGCCAGCGGGCCGAGTTGGAGCGCAACGGGATCAATTTGGGGATGAATCAGCATGCTGTGGATTGTGCCCAAGTGGAGAAGGTGCCGCGCCACACGCGCCGGCGGTGCGGGTAAAGCCGCTTGCAAAGTTTGGGACGGGTGAGGCCCGCGGTCTATTTGCGCTTGCGCGAATTGCTCAAGGTACCCAGATTGGCCCGATTCGCATCAATGCGGTCCTGCTTGCGCTGCAGTTCCTTTTCCATGGCGCGGCGCTTGGTAAAGCCGCTTGAATCTGCCCAAGCCCACCAGGCGATTGCCAGCGCGAAGGGCGACAGTACCCACAACCAGGACAACGCAGCCACAGGCCCAAATTGCATGTATTTCATGATGATCAGCGCCAGCCCCAAAACTACTAAATACATGGCCCCTCCAATTCGATAATCGGCGTCACGCAAGTGCTTTCGCCATCTCTACAATCAGCTTCGCAGACTGTAATCCAATCCTGGTAGTGAAAACATGAAACGCAACGTCGCCCGCATCATTCTTGCACTGGCCAGCACGCTGGTGGTGGCACCCGCATTCGCCGACTTGGCCCTGGCCTCCTCGCGTAACTGCATGAGTTGTCACAACCTCGACCGGAAAATCGTCGGGCCTTCACTCAAAGACATCGCAGCCAAATACAAGGGTGACAAAACCGCACCGGCTCGACTGGCCAGCAAAATCATGGAGGGCGGGGGCGGCGCTTGGGGCGTGGTCAAAATGCCCGCGAATCCCCAGGTCAGTGAGGCAGAAGCCAAGAAGCTGGCGGCCTGGGTACTGAGTCTTTAAATCCGGCCGAGGTTCGCCCCAAAACCTGCGAGCGCTACGCTTGCACTATCCGTTCTGGCGCCGCTCTTTCACTGCGTCGCAGACGAAAAAAAGCCGCCCGAGGGCGGCTTTTTCATGGGATGAGACCTGCTTAGTAGGTCTGACCCAACTGGTCCAGAATCGCCGGGTTTTCCAGCGTGGACGTATCTTGCGTGATGGCCTCGCCCTTGGCGATGGAACGCAGCAGACGGCGCATGATCTTGCCGGAACGGGTCTTGGGCAGGTTTTCACCGAAGCGGATGTCCTTGGGCTTGGCAATCGGACCGATTTCCTTGCCCACGTGGTCACGCAGTTGCTTGGCGATGGCCTTGGCTTCGTCGCCAGCTGGCAAAGAACGCTTGAGCACCACGAAGGCGCACACCGCTTCACCGGTGGTGTCATCAGGACGACCGACCACAGCAGCTTCAGCGACCAACTCAGTGCAGCTCACCAGAGCCGATTCGATTTCCATGGTGCCCATGCGGTGACCGGAAACGTTCAGCACGTCGTCGATACGGCCGGTAATGGTGAAGTA
>CAKZJN010000028.1 GCA_936943465.1 uncultured Rhodoferax sp. | reverse complement strand
CTTCCGGGTGATCTGCGCGTGGCCCGTCAATCGACACGTAAATGTTCCGAGGCTCTATCGGACGCAGGCACTCAATCAGACCCGCGGTGTAGCGCGGGCGGTTGAAGTTGAGAAGCAATACGGGTGTTTGCATAGGTGCTGTATTGAAGGCGGTTGGGCTGCCTTAGCGCAGCAACGTACTTAATAGGTCAAGGTAGCGAGGTTTCATGTTGGCCCAGCTGTGCTCTTTCGCCCAGGCCTTCCCGGCAAGTGAGTAGGCACTGATGTCTGTGTCATACAGCGCGTCGATCTTGGCGGCAATATGGCGCGGGTCGTACAGTGCAGACTTGAATGGCACATTGACGAACGACAGGTCTTCGTAACCTATAGGGGCTACCAGCGGTGTGGTGGGCAGCCAGGTATTGATCGGGTGGCGGTTGCCGGCAATTACCAGCATGCCCGATGCAAAAGCCTCCTGCAGCGGAAGACTCAAGCCCGCAAAACGCTCCACGAAAACAAAGGCATCAGCCTCGCCCCACAACTCGGAGAAGGAGAGGTCGCGATTGATCACCTCCACACGCGGGTCATGCACAGCGGGCAGGTCCAGCGCCTGGCCCTTGATACGCAGCTCAATCGGGCTCTTGATGTAGGGCAGGGCATCAATCAGCGCCTGCGTGCCGTTTCGGTCGTTGCGGCTGCCATTACCGCCGTTGTGCAAGAAACTCTTGCACTGGCTGCGCTGCTTCCATTCAATTTGCGAGTTCGTGGGGACGTTGAGCATCTCTACGCGATGCTGCGGATACATCTGGCGGTAGTAGTCGTAATCCAACCGACTGACAGTGATGAACAAGTCGGCATCCATTGGGTACGGCGTCCATTCGTACATCGGCATGAAGGCAATCGGTACCTTGTGCTTGCGGGCAAACTGGATCGTTTGGGCGTACCAGGGAGACTCGAAAATAAACAGAATGTCCAGTTTGCTGATGAACGCCTCCAGGATATCTAGGTCCTGTTGCGCGGAAGTAACTTCGCGATTGCCGATTACTTCTGCGTCGGGGTACCAGTCGCGGTGCGTCTCAAACCTGATGTGCTGATTGATCAATACATCGGAGACCACACCGTGGTCACAAAATTCCTTGGCCAGCACACCCAGTCCTGAATGTGTAGCGTAGTGGAGGCTCCCAATTTTCATAAATGCACCGCGTACTTCAATAGTGTTCAGCTTATTGCTGCTGCAGCCTGTAAATCAGACTCACACCTGCATATTCATGATGTCAGTGTAAGCCTGAACCATGCGGTTCCTGACGTGCAGCGTGGCCTGAAAGCCGATCTGGGCCTTCTGGATCGCCACCATGGTTTCTTCCAGGCTGACCTTGGGGTTTTCGAGCTGAACCTCCCTTTGCAGGCGGGTCGATTCGTTCTGGGCGGCGCTGACCGAATTGAGTGCAGACTTGAGTGCGCCGGAGAAACCGCCGCCTACGCCGCCGGCCACACCTTGCGCACCACCGGCTGCGGCCGGGCGCACGCCGGTGCCGGGGCGCACTGCCGTGGGCATCGTGAGGGGTTGTAGCTTGAGGTCCATAACGGCTCCCGGTGAAACTTGATTGGGGCTAATACTAGGTTGGGCCGGGGGTCGGCATTTTTTTAAATTGGACGGGAAACACCGTCCTTTTCAACCTAATGTTTTGCGGGGTGGGTCGAATAATCGCTCAACAAGCAAGGTGACGTGGGCCTTGCACTCTTGGAAGCCATCATGTCCGCAACTGTCGCCATCCCTGTTAACCCAACTCTCCTGCAGCGCTTTAACGGCATGGAGCCGGGCCAGCGCATGCGCCTTGCGCTGGGCCTGGTGCTGTTTATTGCCATTGCCATCACCGGGCTGGTGATGGGGCGTCAGGCCGAGTGGCGCGTGCTGTACACCAACCTGGCTGACAAAGACGGTGGTGCCGTGATTGCCCAACTGGGCACCATGAACATTCCCTATAAATATTCCGATGGCGGTGGCGCGATTCTGGTGCCGGCCGACCGCGTCCACGATGCGCGCCTCAAGCTGGCGTCCTTGGGCCTTCCCAAGGGTGCCGTGTCGGGTTTTGAGATGATGGAGTCCAACCGCTTTGGCATGACCCAGTTCCAAGAGCGCCTGACCTTTCAGCGCGGCTTGGAGGGCGAACTGACCCGGTCCATCCAGTCCATCGCCTCGGTCAGTAGCGCCCGTGTGCACCTGGCCCTGCCGAACCAGAACGGCTTCTTCCGCGACCAGCAAAAGCCTTCTGCTTCTGTTTTGCTCAGCTTGCAGCCGGGCCGCTCCTTGGACAAGACCCAACTCGCCGGTATCGTCCATTTGGTAGCAGCCAGCGTACCCGAGATGGACGCCTCGGCGGTCAGCGTGCTGGACGATACCGGCAAGCTGCTGTCCAAGTCGCCAGATGCAGGCAATGGCCTTAACGCCGATGCCGAGCAACTGCAGTACGTGCAGCAATTGGAGCAGGTCTATAGCCGCCGCATTCTGGACATTCTGGAGCCGCTGTACGGTCCGCAAAATGTCAAAGCCCAAGTGACGGCCGACCTGGACTTTTCCCAAACTGAGTCCACCACCGAGTCGCACAAGCCCAATCTGACGCCTGCAAACAGTGCTGTGCGCAGCCAGCAAACCGTGGAAAGCACCAACGGCGGCGGTACGTCAACCCCCACCGGCGTACCGGGTGCTACATCCAACCAGCCGCCCGCCCCATCGGCAGCACCCATCAATGGCCAGGCGCAGCCCTTGGCCGCCGCCGGGCAGGCCGTAGGGAACAGCAGCAGCAAAAAAGAGTCCATCGTCAATTACGAAGTGGACAAGACCATCCAGGTGGTCAAGGGCGCCACCGGAGTGGTCAAGCGCATCAATGCCGCCGTGGTGATCAACAACGTCTCCAAGACCGACGACAAAGGCAAGGTCACCAGCACGCCGCTGACCGATGCCCAACTTGAAAAAATGACTGCGCTGGTGCGCGAGGCCGTGGGCTTCAAGCAGGACCGGGGCGACTCCGTCAATGTGATGAACGCGCCCTTTGTGGTGGAAAAGGTGGACACCGCCAGCGTGCCGATCTGGCGTGAGCCGATGGTGCTGGACCTGGCACAGAGCCTGGCTTGGCCGCTGGGTACGCTGGCTCTGGCTGCTATGGTGCTGCTGGGCTTTGTCAAGCCGGCCATGAAGACGCTGAGTGAAAACCGCACGCTGGTCGCGGACGCCCATGCCAAGGAAGGTCAGCTCGATGCCGTAGAGGGCGAGCAGCCCGAGCGGCCGCAGTTGGCCGTACCACACGCGCCGGGCGAAGCCATCGGAATGACGCCGTCGGAACTGCGCATGGAAGAGGCCCGCAAGCTCACCCGTGACAACCCGGCTGCGGTTGCTAACATTGTGAAATCGTGGATCAACGGCGAAGCCCCCGCCTAATTCCCGGGAGTAACACACACCATGGCAAACGAAGACGACGAAGGCCTGCAGAACGCAGCCATCCTGATGATGTCGCTGGGCGAGGCCGAGGCCTCCGAGGTGTTCAAGCACCTGTCTCCCAAAGAAGTGCAAAAGCTGGGGGAGGCGATTGCCAAGACATCGCAAGTTACGCGCGAAAAAGTCGACACGGTGATTGACAAGTTCCACGGCGTGGCGGCCTCCCAGAGTCTGCTGGTTTCCAACTCAGGCGACTATGTGCGCTCCGTCTTGAAACTGGCGTTGGGTGACGACAAGGCAGCCCTGCTGATCGACCGCATTTTGCAAGGCGGTGACGTGTCGGGCATTGAGAGCCTGAAGTGGATGGACCCGCTTTCGGTGGCCGAACTGCTGCGCAACGAGCACCCGCAAATCGTGGCCGCCATCCTGGTGCACCTCGAATACGACCAGGCTGCCGACGTGCTGAAAAACCTGAACGAACGCCAGCGCAACGAAGTCATGCTGCGCGTGGCCACCATGGAAGGCATTCAGCCCACGGCGCTGAAGGACCTGAACGAGGTGTTGTTCAATGTGCTGGCCGGTGGCGACAAGATCCGCAAGGCCTCGCTGGGTGGCGTGAAGACCGCTGCCGAAATGATCAACCTGATGGGCACCGCCATCGAGGGCACGGTAATCGAGTCGATTCGCAGCCACGACGCCGATCTGGCCCAGAAGATCATGGACAAGATGTTCGTGTTCGACGACGTCATCAAGCTCGACGACAAGGCCATCCAGATGGTGCTCAAGGAAGTGTCCACCGACGTGCTCATCGTGGCCCTCAAGGGCGCACAACCCGAGCTCAAGGACAAAATTTTGGCCAACATGTCGTCCCGTGCCGCCGCCACCCTCAAGGAAGACCTGGAGTCGCGCGGCCCCATGCGCCTGTCGGAAGTGGAAGCGCAGCAAAAAGAAGTGCTCAAGATCGTGCGCCGTCTGGCGGACGAGGGCCAGATTGTCATCGGCGGTGGAGGTGGCGACGACGCCATGGTCTGATGTCCCGCGCCCATTCTTCCTACATTCCTGCCGACCAGGTCACCGAGGCCAGTTCCTGGGACTTTGGCGCCGTCGACCAGGCGTCCTTGCGCTTTGCCGCCAAGGTCAAGGCACAGACCGAAGCCCAGGACCGGGCCCGTGACGAAGCGACCCGCCAGGCTGGTTACTCCGAAGGCTATGCCGAGGGCCATGCGCAGGGCCATGCTCTGGCAACGCTGGAAGGTCAACGGCAGATCACTGAATATATTGAAACGCAAGGGCAAGAGGCCGCGCACCAGTTCCTGAGCCTGTTTCAATCGGCGCAGGAGCAGGTGGAGCAGTCCCAGCAAGCGCTGGCCAAGGGGGTTCTGGAATTGGCTTGCGAGTTGGCCCGGCAGGTGCTGCGCCGCGAGCTCACCACCAATCCCAACGCCTTGCAGCCCGTGGTGCGTGAAGCTCTGGGCATGCTGACGGTCGACACCAAGCTGGCGGCTGTCCGCATGAATCCGGTTGACCTTGACGTGTTTGCCGAGGAGTTGCAGCGCGAGTTTCCCAATTTGCAACTCACCCTGGTGCCGGACACCGGCATTAGCTCCGGCGGTTGTCTGGTCGAAGCGGCCGGCACGGTGGTGGATGGCACGGTGGAGCGGCGCTGGCAAAAGGCCGTGGCCAGTTTGGGCCTGGAGTCTGCCTGGGAGCAGGGCCATGACGCCGGCTGAAGCGCCCGCCACCGCCCCGGGTAGCCCGGTCCAGTGGGACGACTTTTTTCAGCGTTCCAGGCAACGCGTGGTGCGTGGCTCGGGCTTTGAGGTGCGTGGCACCTTGACCCGTCTTGCCGGTCTGGTGCTGGAAGCCAGCGGACTGCGCGTGCCGGTGGGCTCGCAGTGCGTGGTGACTTCTGTTGGGCGTGAGCCGGTGCTGGCCGAAGTGGTGGGTTTTTCCAATGACCGGGCTTTTCTGATGCCTGCGGGCGATGTGCATGGCCTCTCCAGCGGTGCCAGCGTGGCCCCGGCCGCACACTATGTGCCGGTGCCGCAATTGCACACCGCCTCAGCCGCCGACTTTGTGAGTGATACCGGCATGTTGCGCCTGCCCCTGGGCGATGGCTTGTTGGGCCGCGTGGTGGATTCCCAAGGCATGCCGCTGGATCGCAAGGGCCCGATTCGGGACGTGGCCGCCAAGCCTCTGGACCGCGCCCCGATCAATGCCATGGACCGCGACCCGGTGCGCAACAGCCTGGACACCGGCGTGCGTGCCATCAATGCGCTGCTGACCGTGGGGCGCGGCCAACGCATTGGGCTGTTCAGTGGTTCCGGCGTGGGCAAGAGCGTTTTGCTCGGCATGATGGCGCGCTACACCCAGGCCGATGTGATTGTGGTCGGATTGATCGGCGAGCGGGGCCGCGAGGTGAAGGAGTTTATTGAAGACATTCTGGGTGCCGAAGGCCGTGCCCGCTCGGTCGTCGTGGCCGCACCAGCCGACGCACCGCCACTCTTGCGCATGCAGGGCGCGTCGTATGCCACGGCCATTGCCGAGAGTTTTCGCGACGAAGGCAAGCATGTGCTGCTGCTGATGGACTCGCTCACCCGTTATGCCATGGCCCAGCGGGAAATTGCACTGGCCATTGGTGAGCCACCGGCCACCAAAGGCTATCCGCCGAGCTGTTTTGCCAAGCTGCCGCAACTGGTGGAGCGCAGTGGCAACGGGCTCAACGGCGTTGGTTCGATTACCGCCTTCTACACCGTGTTGTCCGAAGGCGACGACCAGCAGGACCCGATCGCCGATGCTGCCCGCGCCATTCTGGACGGCCATATCGTGCTCTCGCGTTCGCTGGCGGAGTCGGGTCATTACCCGGCCATTGACGTGGAGCAGTCCGCCTCACGGGTGATGCACAACGTGGTCAGTCGTGACCATTTTGAAGTGGCGCGGCGCTTCCGCTCGCTGTATTCCAAGTATGAAAAGAGCCGCGACCTGATTCAGATCGGCGCCTACGCTCAGGGCTCCGACCCGGCGCTGGATGAAGCCATCGCGCTGCACGACGACATGGCGCGCTTTCTGCAGCAGGACATGTTTGAGTCCGCGCCGATGGAACAGGTGCTACCGCATATGGCCTCGGTTTGCAATGTGTCGCTTGAGCCCGCCTGACGCGCCGCCTGAAAGCACCGCACCATGCAGCAGTTCAAAGCCCTGGAACTCGCCATCACGCAGGCAACCCGCCAGCGCGATGACTTGGCTCGCCAGACGGCGCAGGCACACCGTGTGTTGGACCACGCCAAGGGCCAGTTGAGCCAATTGCAAAGCTATGCGACCGACACCGATGCCCGTTGGATCGGCGGTAACGCCATCAACCTGTCGGTCGAACTGGTCAAGCACCACTACCAGTTTATGGACCGCCTGCAAAACGCGGTCCAGATGCAATTCGGCGTGATCGCCAATCTGGAGCGTCAACTGGCCGCCGCCCAGCAACGCCAATTGCAGGCCGAGTACCGGCTAGTGGGTTTTCAGCAAGTATTGAAAAGCCGTCGCGCGGCACTGCAAGTGCAGCAGGCGCGGCGTGAGCAACGGGTAACCGATGAATTTGCTGCGCAGCGCCACCGGCGTGGTCGCGCACTGCAGCCCATGGAAGAACCATCATGACCATTGAAAAAAGCCCCCCATCGACCCAAGCGCCAAAGGCCTCTGCCCGATCGGATGCCCACGCGGTGAAGGGCAAGCCGACCGGCACTGACGCCGGGTCCGCCGGCCAAGCCGGTTTCCTGGCCATTTTGGGAACATTGGGAGAAGACGCCATTCCCGATGCCCCACCCACCGTGCCAGCCGGAGAGGCGTTGGCGGGCGATCCGTCCGCACTGCTTTCAGCCGACACCAGTGCCTTTGACGCTAGCGTGTTGCTGCAACAAAACCCGCAAATCGCTGCAGCCCAGGCACTTTTGAATCCGGTCGGCGGTACGGCGCAACCCCAGATTTCCGACGCTTTGCAGGCCGCTGCCATGCCGGTGGACGGCAAGACAGGGCCTGCGGATGGAACCACAGCCCTTGGAGACAAGCCCCTGCCCGGGGCAGAGGGACGGGTTCGTGCAGGGCAGCAGCCTGGCGGAGCCGATGCGGGCGCTTCGATGCGCTCGCTGGCGGCTGACGAAGATGGTTCGTCTTCAACGCAATCGCTGCTGCAAGCGGGCGCACATGGCAAAAAAGGCAAATCCCATGCGACTGGAGAAGCCTCCACGCTGGCCGTATCCGCAACTTCCACCAGCACGCCCACAGAGCGCCCCGAAGTGAAGGACACCAAGCTGCTGGCAGCCCTGCACGCTGCCCGCGCGCCGGAGCCCACGCGCGCGGCCGAACCGATTTTGGTGCCCTTGGCCATGCGCCAGGAAAAGTCGCAAGGCGAACGTGCCAGCAAAGTGTTTCAAACCAGCGAGCCGACCTACACCGGAACCGCGCTGGGGGTGAGTGGCCCCGAGTTTTCGCTGTCCGCTGCGGCGCCGCCGGCGATGGCCGTCGATATGCAAGTGGCCGAACAAGTGACCTATTGGGTGTCGCAAAAGGTGCAAAACGCCGAGATGCAACTTGACGGTTTGGGCCAAGCGCCGGTGGAAGTGAGCATTAGCGTGCAAGGCAACGAGGCGCAAATTACCTTCCGCAGTGATGAGGTGCAGACACGCGGCGTGCTCGAAAGCGCGGGCATGCACCTGAAAGACATGTTGCAGCGCGAAGGCGTGGTGTTGACCGGCGTGTCGGTTGGCACCTCGGGTCGCGGCGATGCAGGACCTGGGGAGCGCAGAGAGCGGCAGGGTGCGCGACAAGTCGCCATTGCGCCACTTAAGCCTGCCACCGTAGACAGTGGGCGCGGGCCTCGGTTGCAGAGTGGCCGCTCAGTCGATCTTTTTGTGTAGTGCGGCTGAATTCGGCAAAAATAAGGATAGGCTGTGAATTTACAGGCCTTTTTCACCCTTACGAGGGTTGCATCGGACCAATAATCGGCTCTACATAGACATAGTGAGTGAGGTATTCCAGTGGCTACTGCACCTGAAGCAACGGATGGGGCCGCACCCCCGAAGAAAAGCAAAAAACTGCTGGTGATCATTGGCGCGGTCGTGGCGGTCTTGGTATTGGGTGGCGGCGGTGGTTTCTGGTACATCAAGAAACAGCAAGCCGCAGCAGCAGCGGCCGAAGAGGGCGGCGAAGATGCCGGAGCCCATGCCCCCGCAGCCAAGGATGGTCATGTGGTGCCGCCGGCCTACCTGCCGATGGACAACATGGTGGTGAATCTGGCCGATCCGGGCGGCGACCGGGTGGCGCAAGTGGGCGTGACGCTGGTGGTGAAGGACGCCAAGGCCTCCGATCAGGTCAAGGCGTTTTTGCCCACCATTCGCAGTGGCGTGTTGATGCTGTTGTCCCAGAAGACAGCCGAAGAACTTCTGACCGCCGAGGGTAAAGAAAAGTTGGCCGCTGATATCTTGCGCGAAGCCAGCATTCCGTTTGGTGGCGGTGAAGAAGAAGAGCCGGAGACGGCCACCAAGAAGAAAAAGAAAAAGAAGGCCCATGTGGAGTACCCGGTGACAGCAGTCCTGTTTTCCAGTTTCATTGTTCAGTGACGTCGTAACGGAAGTGCACTATGAGTGAATCGTTTCTCTCCCAGGAAGAAGTGGATGCACTTCTGGAGGGGGTTACGGGCGAGAGCCAGAAGTCGGTAGAGGAAACCGCCGAGCACGGCGAGGTCCGCCCGTACAACATCTCCAGCCAGGAACGTATCGTGCGTGGGCGCATGCCCACGATGGAAATCGTGAACGAGCGCTTTGCCCGCAACTTGCGCCAGGGCTTGTTTAATTTCATCCGCCGCAGTCCGGAAATTTCGGTGGGTCCGGTGTCGGTACAGCGCTACAGCGCCTTCTTGCGTGAACTGGCCGTGCCGACCAACTTCAATATCGTGGCCATTCGCCCCTTGCGTGGCAGCGGCATGATTGTGTGTGAGCCCAGTTTGGTGTTTGGCGTGATTGATACGCTGTTTGGCGGTATCGGTAAATTCCAGACCCGGATCGAAGGGCGCGACTTCTCTGCCACCGAACAGCGCGTGATCAACCGGCTGGTCGACGTCATCACGGAAGAGTACAAAAAGGCTTGGAAGGGCATTTATCCGCTGGAGCTGGACTACCAGCGTTCGGAAATGCAGCCGCAGTTTGTGACCATCGCCACGCCCAGCGAAATTGTCATTTCCACTTCGTTCCAACTGGAAATCGGCGACATTGCCGGCTCCATCCATTTCTGCTTCCCTTATTCGACCCTCGAGCCGATTCGCGATGTGCTGTATTCCAGCACGCAGGGCGACTCGGTGGAGGTGGACAAACGCTGGGTGAACGTGTTGACACGGGAAATCCAGGCGGCCGAGGTGACGCTGGTAGCCAATCTGGCCACCGCCGATGCCACGGTGGAGCGCCTGCTGTCCTTGAAAAAGGGGGACTTCATTGAGCTTGAGCGCGAACCCCGAATTCAGGCCACGGTGGATGGTGTGCCGGTATTCGAGTGCAATTACGGCACCCACAATGCCAAATATGCCATTCGGATCGAAAAATCTTTACGCGGTAACGACCACAACTGGTTAGGGGAAAGACATGGCAACTGAAGAAACTCCCGGCGAAGCCGCTGCCGACGACGGCATGGCGGATTGGGCCGAGGCTCTGATGGAGCAAAAGGCAAGCGATGGCGGTGCCGACGCTCAACCCGGTGGCGTGCTGTCCGGTGGCGATGCGCCCAGGCCGTTTTCATCCGGCGCCGGTTCCGATGGCGCTGGGCAAGACATCAATATGGTGCTGGACATTCCGGTTCAGCTCTCGGTGGAATTGGGACGCACCAAGGTGCCCATCAAGCACATCCTGCAACTCGGGCAGGGCTCGGTGGTAGAACTTGACGCCCTGGCGGGTGAGCCCATGGACGTATTGGTCAATGGGTACCTGATCGCCCAAGGTGAAGTGGTGGTGGTGAACGACAAGTTCGGCATCCGCCTGACCGACGTGGTGACACCGTCCGAGCGTCTGCGCCGCGTCAGCAAGAACTAAGCACGCCGTGGAATGACCCAATCCCTGATTCTGATTGGCCTGTTCCTGGCAGTGTTGGTGAGTCTGCCCTTTCTTATAGAGCGCATCAAAAAACACTACGGCTTGGGTCCGATCGGGCCTACCGGGGCGTCCCGTGTGGTGTCGGCGCTTGCCTTGGGCCCGCAGCAAAAGGTGGTGACGGTGGAGGTGGGCCCCAGCCATGCGCGTGTCTGGCTGGTTTTGGGAGTCACGCCCCAGGCCATTCAATGCCTTCATACGCTGCCGGCTGAAAGCGCAGCGGCGTTGCCGGTGGTCAAGCCCGCGGTGGCGGATATGCTTGAGCCCAAAGAAAACGCGTAGATCGATTCCAGAATGAAAACACCCGCCCGGCTGGCCAAAGTTGTACTGCCCGCGCTGGCCTTGATGGTCGCGGCGGCGGCGCATGGCCAAACCCAGGGGCAGCTACCGCTGCTGATTGGCAGCTCGCAGGGAAGTACCAATTACTCGGTGCCAATCCAGACGTTGCTGTTCTTTACCGCGCTGTCGTTTCTGCCGGCGGTGCTGTTGATGATGACGGGCTTCACCCGCATCGTGATTGTGCTGTCGCTCTTGCGGCAGGCGCTGGGCACCCAGTCCGCACCGCCCAACCAGGTGATTGTGGGCTTGTCGCTGTTTCTGACCTTTTTTGTGATGGGCCCTACGCTGGACAAGGTGTACGAAGACGCCTATTTGCCCTACACCAACGGAACCATTGCGTTTGACACGGCCCTGACCCGCGCTGAAGTGCCGGTGCGCAGCTTTATGTCCAAGCAAACGCGGCAGTCGGACTTCGCCCTGTTCGTCAAACTGGCCAAGTTGCCCCCGGATACCAAGGTCGATACGGCACCTATGCGGGTGCTGATTCCGGCGTTTGTAATCAGCGAGCTCAAGTCGGCCTTCCAGATCGGATTCATGATCTTCATTCCCTTTTTGGTGATCGATATCGTGGTGGCCAGCGTGCTGATGTCCCTGGGCATGATGATGCTGTCACCGGTGCTGGTGGCCTTGCCGTTCAAGCTGATGCTGTTTGTGCTGGCCGACGGCTGGAATCTGCTGGTCGGCTCACTGGCCGC
>CAKZJN010000027.1 GCA_936943465.1 uncultured Rhodoferax sp. | reverse complement strand
TCCAGCCAACGGCCGGTCAGCAAGAAGCAGACGAACATGGTGAGGGAATCAAAGTAGACCTCACGCCCGAACACACCCGTCGGCTCGAAAGTCCCCGCCGTACTGACAGCAAAAGTAATCGCGATGCCCAAGGCAACCGGCAGATCCATGCTGATGCTGCCACGCCGCAGATCACGCAGGGCGTTACTGAAAAAGGGGCCGCAAGAGAACAGGATGACGGGCAAGGACAGCACCCAGGACGCCCAGCGCAGCAACTGCTCCATTTCCATTGAAAGGTCACCCGGCTGAGCGGTGTAAGCCGGATAGGCGTACATCATGACCTGCATCATGCAAAGGCCCGCTACCAACCAACGCCATAAAGCCTTGCGGGTTTCGATGCGCCGCCGCTCGCTGGAAAACACATCATTCGCCGGAAGTGCCCGATAACCGCGCTGCTGGACCGCCTGCATCCAGGCCGACGGCTGCACCGCGGCTGCTGACCAAACCACTTTGGCCCGATGGCTGGCCGCACTCACCTGGACCCGCACCACGCCCGGCACCGCCGCGATCGCGTCCTCTACGGTGAAACTGCAGGCTGCACAGTGCATGCCCTCAATCACGACGTTGGACTCCCAACAATCAGCACCCTGGGGCGAAGGCCGGCTGAATGCACTCCATTCCTGGGGATCGTCCAGCAGGTGCAGCGCTTCGGCGCTATGCGGTGTGATCGAAATCAGCGGAGCCGAACCGGCAGAAGACGCAGCAGGCGAAGGCGGGAGAACTGCGGTGGTTTCCGACGGGGCTGAAAGCATGGGCTGTAGTGTGCCTCAGCACGGAAAAAAATTCTTGATTCACATCAAGCGCGCACCTGCAAACCGCATTGAACACTGGCGAGATGGCAGCGATAGCCCCGCTGGCACGTCAACTAAAGGCCTGTGCTGCTTCCGACCTTGTCTTCGCTGTACTGGACTTGAATCGCCCGCACCTCATCCCAAGCAGCCAAAAAAGCCTGCACACAGGCCGGATCAAAGTGACTACCGGAGCCATTCTTCAGAAAATCCACAGCGGCATCGACATCCCAAGCCTTCTTGTAAGGCCGTTCGGACGTCAAGGCATCAAAAACATCAGCCACAGCGACTATCCGGCTAAATACCGGGATTTCCTCGCCCTTCAACCCATTGGGGTACCCCGTACCGTCGTACTTTTCGTGGTGGCCCAATGCGATCTCTGCCCCCGTCTGCAGCAGCTTGGAAGTACTGCCCTGCAGCAATTCGAAACCGAAGGTGGCGTGCCGCTTCATCACGTCAAACTCCTCTGGCGAGAGACGCGCAGGTTTAAGCAAAATGGTGTCGGGGATGCCCACTTTGCCAATGTCGTGCATGGGGGCAGCTTCAAGAATGAGCTGTTGGTCTTCCTTAGACAGACCAAGGCCCCGTGCAATCAGCTTAGAAAAATGCGCCATGCGCAAGATGTGGGCACCCGTTTCGGGATCGCGGAATTCGGCGGCCTTCGAGAGGCGAATCACCGTTTCGCGTTCACGCTGCAAGACTTCTTGCGTCGCCTTGGTCACCTCGCTGGCAAGCCATGACGCGTGGTCATCCATGTGCTTGCGCGCCAGATTCAGACTCAACATGTTGCGAGCACGCGCCAGAAACTCAACTTTATCGATGGGCTTGGTCAGAAAATCATTGGCCCCCACATCCAACGCCTGATAGCGAATTTGCTTCTGGTCGTTGGCCGTAATCATCAGGATGGGCAGCAATGCGCGCCCCGGCAACTCGCGGGTGAGACGGATGAATTCGATTCCGTCAAGTTCCGGCATCATGTAATCCACAATGACCAGGTCCGGCACATTGTTGGTAACCCAAGCAAGTGCTTTGCGTGGATCGGAGAAGGCATGCGCCTCACAATCGTCCAGCTTTTTCACCAACGCGCTGAACAAAATCAGGTTGATTTCAGTATCGTCGACGATTAATACTTGTTGCGGCACGGTGCTCAAACATGAATTTTGTTGGTCATCTTAGCGCTAATTCCAGCAAACGCGGTCATCACATGGCCAATCGGCGCTGCAATTCCCCGCGCAACCAACCCACCTCGGCAATAAAGGGAGCCAGAAGGGGGGCAATCAGATCCAATTCGCCGTCGCGCGCCATTGACTCCATCCGCGCCGCAAGTTGGCTCGCCGGATCGGCACCAAACAATGCCAGCGTCGCCTTGAGGGCGTGCGCTGTGTGCAACACCGGTTCCGCTTTGCTTTCGCGCAAGCCCGCGTGAATCTTGGCTAGGTCTTCTGGCCATTGGTCGAGAAAGGCCTGGCCAATAATCTCCAGAATCTCCTGGTCCATGGCCTTCAGGCCCGCGCCATAGTCGAAGGCGAAGTCCTGCAGAAAGGCACTTTCCTCTGCGTC
>CAKZJN010000026.1 GCA_936943465.1 uncultured Rhodoferax sp. | reverse complement strand
GTGGTCACAGCCAGCACCGGTCCAAAAATTTCTTCCTGGAAAATGCGCATTTTGTTGTGGCCCTTGAACAGGGTGGGCTGCACGTAGTAGCCGCCGTCGAGTTCGCTGCCCATGGAGGCTTGGTTGCCACCGGCCAGCACTTCGGCGCCTTCTTGCTTGCCCAGATCCAGGTAGGACAGGATCTTGGTGAGCTGCTCTTTGGAAGCCTGTGCACCCATCATGCTGTCGGTGTCCAGCGGGTTCTGTTGCTTGATGGCAGCGACACGCTTCAGCACGCGTTCCATGAACTTGTCATAGATGCTTTCCTGGATCAGTGCGCGGCTGGGGCAGGTGCAAACTTCACCTTGGTTGAATGCGAACAGCACCATGCCTTCGATGGCCTTGTCCAGGAAGCCGTCGTCCTTGTCCATCACGTCGGCAAAGAAGATGTTGGGGGACTTGCCGCCGAGTTCCAGCGTAGCGGGAATCAGGTTGTTGGCAGCGGCCTGGGCAATCACGCGGCCTGTGGTGGTGGAACCGGTGAAGGCCACCTTGGCGATGCGCTTGGAGGTTGCCAGGGGCATACCGGCTTCGCGGCCAAAACCGTTGACGATGTTCAGCACGCCAGCGGGCAGGATGTCGGCAATCAGTTCGGCCAGAATCAGAATGCTGATGGGGGTGGACTCGGCGGGCTTCAACACCACGCAGTTACCGGCACCAATGGCGGGAGCCAGCTTCCAGGCGGCCATCAGAATCGGGAAGTTCCAGGGGATGATCTGACCGACCACGCCCAGGGGTTCCTGGAAGTGATACGCCACGGTGTTTTCGTCGATGTTGGACAGTGCGCCTTCCTGGGCACGCAGGCATCCGGCGAAATAACGGAAGTGGTCAATGGTCAGCGGAATGTCGGCGTTCAGGGTTTCGCGAATCGCCTTGCCGTTGTCCACGGTTTCAGCGTAAGCCAGCAATTCCAGGTTGGCTTCGATGCGGTCGGCGATTTTCAGCAGCAGGTTGGCGCGGGTAGCCGCATCGGTCTTGCCCCATGCGTCAGCGGCGGCGTGGGCAGCGTCCAGTGCCAACTCGATGTCTTCTGCCGTAGAACGGGCTGCCTTGGTGTAGACCTTGCCCGTGATCGGAGTGATGACGTCAAAGTACTGGCCCTTGACCGGGGCTACAAACTTGCCACCGATGAAGTTGTCGTATTGGGCCTTGTAGGCAACCTTGGCACCGGCGTCGCCGGGGAATGCGTAGATCATGCGTGTCTCCTGAATTAGTAAAAAATTGAAACGTTCCCTTGCGGGTGTTTTCTATGTCTCAAGTCCTGTGCCAGTCGATGCCAAGTGCTGCTGATGCTTGATTTCATTGGGGAAATCACGAAATCACCCGATCACTGTGACACTGTGTCGTTCGGCGTGGAGCGTTGCATTCCTGGGCAGTTGTCCAACTATTGAACAACCTTGCCATGCAGGGTCTATGCATTGGCATTCATATCGCTTGCCAAGCGCTAAATCGATAGCATCGCCTCAAAAATGCGGCGCACCGATGCGCGCCTCCAGCGGAGATCCATTGCCAACAGACCCCCTGCCCACCACTGCCATTCATGCGCGAGAGCACGTGCTGCAACATGGTCAGTTACCTGGCCATTCGTTGAATCCCTGGGTTGAGCGATCCTGGCAACGCAGCTTGGCTGCGGGCCTGATGCCCGACCGCCCCGTGCCTTCCGAGCCCCATCAAAGCGGCGCCACGCTGCGGGAAACATTGCAGCTCAACCACCACCTGCTGGCCCATGCCAGGCCGGTGATGGAGTTCCTGTTTGAACAGGTGCGCCCCTTCCAGAATGTGGTGGTGCTATCGGACAACCAGGGCACGTTGGTGCATACCCTGGGCGACCCGCTGTTCCTGAGCAAGGCGGCCCGCGTAGCGCTGGCACAGGGCGCATCCTGGAACGAAGTGCACCGCGGCACCAACGCCATTGGCACCACCCTGGCAGAAGGCACCGGGGTGGCAATACATGGCACCGAGCACTTCCTGCAACCGCATGAATTTTTGACCTGTGCGGCCGCCCCCATCCTGTCGTATGACGGAAGCCTGCTGGGCGTGCTCGATGTGTCGGGCGATGTACGCGACGGCCATCCACATACCTTGGGACTGGTCAGAACCGCCGCCCATCTGATTGAAAACCAGCTTCTGCTATCGGACTGCAAACGCCAGATCCGGGTGCACCTGCATGCCCAGGCGGAAGGCATCGGCTCAATTGCCGAAGGCATTGTGGTGGCCTCCGACAGTGGCAGGATCGTGGGCGCTAACGCGAGCGGTCTTGCGCTGCTGCAACTGCACCGGCAACAGTTGGGGAGCACGCATTGGGATGGCGTCTTCGCCGACCGACTGCAAGACCTGCTGGGGCCGCGCCGTATGCGTACCCGTCTTCCGGTGGCCGTACGACTCCAAAACGGGCGCACGCTGTTTGCGCGGGCAGACATGCCCGAGCTGGTCGCGTTGCGGACACCGGTGGCGGAGGTGGAAACCATTGAACCGCACCACGACGCGCTGTCTGCACTGGACACCGGCGACGCAACCTGGCGCCAGGCTGCCAGCAAGGCACGTCGGGTGCTCGACAAGGGCATTCCGGTTTTGATCGAAGGCGAATCCGGTGTGGGCAAGGAGTTGTTTGCCCGCGCCTGGCACGACAGCAGCCAGCGCCGCAATGGGCCGTTTGTGGCAATCAACTGCGCAGCGATACCAGCCAATTTGATCGAGGCTGAACTGTTTGGCTACGAGGCCGGCGCCTATACCGGCGCCCGCAAAGACGGCAGTCCGGGGCTGTTACGCCAGGCCGAGGGCGGCACCCTATTTCTGGATGAAATCGGGGACATGCCCTTGCCGCTGCAAACCCGTTTGCTTCGCGTACTGCAAGAACGCCAGGTGTCGCCCTTGGGGGGCGGTGCCAGTGTGCCGGTGGACTTTGCGCTGGTCTGTGCCACGCACGCCACCTTGCGCAAGCGCTCGGACCTGGGCGACTTCCGGGGTGATTTGTTCTATCGCATCAATGGACTTACGCTGCGTCTGCCGCCCTTGCGCGAACGCAGTGACCTGGGCGCACTCATACAAAAAATCCTGCACCCCCTGCAACCGGGCGGCAATGTGTGTATTGCGCCAGACGTGATGGCCTGTTTGCAAGCTTACCGCTGGCCCGGCAACCTGCGCCAACTCCACACCGTTTTGCGCACCGCCTCCGCCATGCTGGGCCGCGACGAGCAGACGATTGACTGGCACCACCTGCCAGACGATCTGACCGAAGAACTGCTGGAAGCGCCAAAACCTGCCCACCACGCCGCGCCGGCATCCCCGAAAGCGGCCCCCCAAAGCCTGAGGCAGCACTCCAAGGTGCTGGTACAGCAGGCACTGGACAACAGCGGCGGCAATATTTCCCAAGCGGCGCGCAATCTGGGCATCAGCCGCCAAACCCTTTACAAGAAGTTGAGCCAACCATGACCCCTTTGCGACTACTGATCGGAACCTTCTCCCTGCTGCAACTGATCGGGTGCGCCACCGAGAAGCAAACCATGAGCAACCTGCCAACGATTCCCCCGTTCAAAGTCTATGCCGCAGGCAGCCTGCGTGAAGCCCTGACCCAAGCTGCGACTGACTACCAGGCCCGCACCGGTCAGGCGGTGGAACTTAGCTTTGGCGCTTCCGGCTTGCTGCGTGAGCGCATTGAAAAGGGCGAAGCGGCCCAGGTGTTTGCCTCGGCAGATACCGACCACCCCAAGCGGTTGGCGCAAGGCGGCGCCTGGCAGGAACCCCGCGTTTTTGTACGCAACAGCCTGTGCGCCCTGACCGGCGCGCATATCAACGCCACCCCCGGCACTCTGCTGCAAACCCTGCTGCAACCCGGTGCCTATGCCACGCTGGATCGCAAAGCCCTGAAGCTCACGGGTGCGGCCGACTCGCCACGCCCACCCGCCGGG
>CAKZJN010000025.1 GCA_936943465.1 uncultured Rhodoferax sp. | reverse complement strand
CTCGACAACCTCTGGTATCCGCAGGAATGGTTATTCGGCCGGGAATGGCTGCTGGTGAAGGCCGACCGTTAAACCAGCGGAGTTGATGCCTAGACGGCGCTTCGGCGGTGGAAAACGGCACGCAGCAGCAACCCCACCAGGAACAGCCACAGCCAGGGGTCAATCAAGGCGTCCCACACATTGCCGGTCGGCAGACGCGTGGCAGCGAACAGCAGCAGTGCGGTGGGCGCCACCCACACCTCGGGACGATAAAGGCTGAAGGTGAAACCACTGGTTACAGCGGGCAACAACGAAACCGCCAAGGCCAGCACCAGCGCCGCCGGACCAAAGCCCCAGGCGTACAGCGAGCCCGGCCACACGGCCAACAAATCCAGCAACAGCAAACTTCCCACGACAACACCGAACCCCACAACCGGCATGTGGGTTGACGAGTGAGCGGGAGGCGCAACCGACTCCGCAAACACCATGCGACCGTAAGCCAGTGCCAGCAGCAACATGCTGACCAGACTGGGCGACTGAAAGGCAAGACCCAGCCAATGGCCGGGTGAAGCCGGACCATTCCAGGCTGCCCATGCCGCCAGCACCAGGGCCACGCTGTGCCGGGTACGCTGGGGAAAGCGCCGGGTCAATGCCGCGCCCAGGCAGGCGAACAGCAACGCCCAACCCATCGCCGCGCTCCAGCGCATTAGCCAAGGTGCAGGTAAATGGGGCACTCCTGCCGATAGCAGCCAGTCGATCCAGGAGATTTCAGGCATCAAGGCGCCCCCTTATCAGCCGCCGCAAAACGCCGCCAGGAAATGCTGCGCCGGTGGTCGGTGTAGCTGACCCACAGAGACTGGTCGGCCCAGGCCAGGGCGGGGTAGGAGTACTCATCGCCCTCGCCGCCATGGGCTAGTGCCTGCAGGCGGCTCCAATGCAGCCCGTCACTGGATGCGCTCAGGTCCAGCAGTTCACGCGAATGCGGCGAGGTGTTGTGGACCAGCACCGAATGCCCCGCCGCCAGCCCCAGCCCGACCACGGCGGCGTCCGGGTTCGTCTCGGCAAGATCCGGCAGATCGGACCAATGCTGGCCGCCATCCAGCGTTTGCACAGCGGTAATGCGGCCCTCGGGCCGCGTGTCACGCATCAATGCAATCCAGTGGCGCGGGGTTTGCGGCAGCAGCGTGGGCTGCAGCAGGTGGGTGCGCGACGAGAGCCGCACCATGCCCAGAAATTCGCCACTCCCGTCAAAGCGCAACGCGACCGGGAATTTGCTGCCGATTTCGAAATGCGCAGGCAGCACCATGCCGCCATCGGCCAGCGGCAGCGGCGCATTGCGCACCAGATAACTGGTGTTCCAGAGCCAGGACAGCGGCAACACGCGCACTGGCGCAAAGCTCAATTCGGACAGGCGGTTTTCCGGGCCACTCTGCACCAGATGGAGCACCCGCGACGCGGCCCAGCCGCCCCAGCCGGTCGCCACCACAAACAGGTGCACGCGATTGGAGGCGTCCAGCCATGCCACCGGGTTGCCCAGACGCCTGACTCCAAAACCCAGGGCTTGACCCATAACATGCCGGTTCACCACATAGCGCGCCGGTTGCCAGGTTTGTGTTGCCCGGTCGAACTGCGAGGCGGCAATCTGCACATTCGGCGCACTCTCACGGTCACCGGCAAACCAGAACGCCAGGAGCGCCGCCGGGTGACCCTCGGGCATGGGGAGCAGGCTGCTGGCATGCGCCGCCAGTGCCCCTGCGGGCATGGGAATGGAACCGGAAGCCACCGGTTTGAGCCGCGACGGATCCATGCCGGCGGCTGTGTTCGCGGTGGCCATGCTTCCCGGGAAAACAGCCTCTGCTGCCGCCGGCACCGGCGGGCGCTGCCAGCCGTCCAGCACCGCCACGCACAACACCAGCGCAAGCGCCAGTGCGGCGCGGGTCAGGCGCGACTGCAAAGCCAAAGGGTGGTGCATGGGTAGTTTTATTGCTGCTCGATGTTCAGTTCGGCGCGGGGCTGCCAGTCGGGCTGATCGGGTGCCGTGTCGGTGGCTCCCAGGAACAGTCGCTCGGAGGGCAATTGTCGCGTAGTCAGGTACTCGCGCACCACCACGCTGCGATTGAGTGCGAGTTCGCGCACCATGTCATCGTTCACCGCAAAGCTCTC
>CAKZJN010000024.1 GCA_936943465.1 uncultured Rhodoferax sp. | reverse complement strand
TGCCGCCTCAAAGCAGAGCAGCGTATTGGAAGACGGAATCTTGCGGCGCATGGCGTTTGGCAGGGTCGTTCGGATGCCTCGTTTGTACACCGATTTGGCTTTAAGTATTCCCGCAGCGCATACCTGGATGAAAAAGCATTGTTTGCCCACTGCCCGGTCGCGCCCTACCATTGCGCCGTTCAAGCCCGCAAGGCGGCTTGTCAGCCACCCCCCTTTTTATCCGGAGACCACCATGGCAAACGCAGCATTCAACTGGCAAGACCCCTTTCTGCTCGACTCGCAACTCAGCGACGAGGAGCGCATGGTGCGCGATGCCGCCGCCTCGTATTGCCAGGACAAGTTGCTGCCCCGCGTGACGCAGGCTTTTCGCGATGGCACCACCGACCCCGCCATCTTCCGTGAGATGGGCGAGCTTGGTCTGCTCGGCCCCACCATCCCCGAGCAATACGGCGGCCCCGGCCTGAACTACGTGGCCTACGGCCTGATTGCCCGCGAAGTGGAGCGCGTGGACAGCGGCTACCGCTCGATGATGAGCGTGCAAAGCTCGCTGGTGATGGTGCCGATTTTTGAATTTGGCACCGAGGCGCAGCGCCAGAAATACCTGCCCAAACTGGCCACCGGCGAGTGGATCGGCTGCTTCGGCCTGACCGAGCCCGACCACGGCTCCGACCCCGGCAGCATGGCCACCCGCGCCCACAAGGTGCCCGGCGGCTACAAGCTCACCGGCTCCAAGATGTGGATCTCCAACAGCCCGATTGCCGATGTGTTTGTGGTCTGGGCCAAGGAAGTTTCCGAAGGCGGCCAGGTCGGCCCGATCCGCGGCTTTGTGCTGGAAAAGGGCATGGCCGGCCTCAGCGCCCCGGCCATCCACGGCAAGGTCGGCCTGCGCGCCAGCATTACCGGTGAAATCGTGATGGACGGCGTGTTCTGCCCGGAAGAAAACGCATTCCCCGAGGTGCGTGGCCTGAAGGGCCCGTTCACCTGCCTGAACAGCGCCCGCTACGGCATCGCCTGGGGCGCTTTGGGTGCGGCCGAAGACTGCTGGCTGCGTGCCCGCCAGTACACCATGGACCGCAAACAATTCGGTAAGCCGTTGGCGGCCAACCAGTTGATCCAGAAAAAACTGGCCGACATGCAAACCGAAATTTCGCTGGGCCTGCAAGGCTGCCTGCGTCTGGGTCGCATGAAGGACGAAGGCACGGCGTCGGTGGAGATCACCTCCATCCTCAAGCGCAACTCCTGCGGCAAGTCGCTCGACATTGCCCGGATGAGCCGCGACATGATGGGTGGCAACGGCATCTCCGACGAGTTCGGCGTGGCGCGCCATCTGGTGAACCTGGAAGTAGTGAACACCTACGAAGGCACACACGACATCCACGCATTGATTCTGGGTCGTGCGCAGACGGGTATTGCGGCGTTCTAATTCGCGGGCTTGGTGGGTGGGCGCGACCGGGCATGGGGCGGTGGCCTCATGGTGCGGGGGTACGCACAAATCGGCCGCCACCCCATGCCCGGTCACGCCGCAAACGTCAGTGCGTGCACACGGTGAAAACCAAGCCCATGTTCAATAACTGGAACCGTTTGCGAACAAGGCTGCCCGGTATCCCTGGCGGCACCAAGCTCGCACCCCGATTCGCCCTGAGGGGGTTGGGTTGGGGCCGATTTGTGCGTACCCCCGCACCATGAGGCCCCGGCCCAACCCCCTCAGGGCAAGCACAAAAACCAGCGCGTAAATAGCGCAGACAGAAACGACAAAAACATGACGACAGAAAACCAAGGCGCTCTTTCTCACATCAAGGTTCTGGACCTGTCGCGCGTGCTTGCCGGTCCCTGGTGTACCCAGATGCTGGCCGACATGGGGGCCGATGTCATCAAGGTGGAGCGGCCGGTGGCGGGGGACGACACGCGGCACTGGGGGCCTCCGTTTTTGCAGGACGCCGACGGCAACAACACGCGCGAGGCCAGCTACTTTGCTGCCTGCAACCGCAACAAGCGCTCGGTCACGGTGGATATGTCCAAGCCCGAAGGGCAGGAACTGATTCGCACGCTGGCGCTGCAAAGTGACATCGTGGTGGAGAACTTCAAGGTCGGCGGGCTGACCCAATACGGGCTCGACTACGCCAGCCTCAAGCAACTCAACCC
>CAKZJN010000023.1 GCA_936943465.1 uncultured Rhodoferax sp. | reverse complement strand
TGCGTCAGCGTTAACGACGCGTTTGTCATGGGTGCATGGGCGCGTGACCAGCAGACCGGAACCAAAGTGCGCATGCTGGGCGACGGCGACGCTACCTTTGCCAAGGCAACCGGGCTCACGCTGGATTTGAACGGCAAAGGTCTTGGCCTGCGCAGCAACCGCTATTCCATGCTGGTCAAGGACGGCAAAGTAGCGACCTTGAATGTGGAAGGTCCAGGCAAGTTTGAAGTGAGCGATGCAGCCACGCTGCTGGCGCAAGCACAGGCCAAATAAACCGCCTAGACAAGTTGTGTGGGCAACTCCACACGCTGACTCAAAAGCCGGCTTGATGCCGGCTTTTTTATAACGCGGCCTTCAGGTAGTGGGCGCCTGCAATCGGGTTGTAGTAGTAGGGCGGAATGTCTTCGAAGCCCAGATCGTCATACAGGGCACGTGCTGCTTCCATGTCGTCCAGCGTGTCGAGCAATACGCATTCAAAGCCGGCATGCCGGCCGTGATCCAAAATGGACTCCACCAGCTGGCGCCCAACACCCAGGCCACGGAAAGCCTTGCGCACATAAAGCCGCTTCATCTCGCAGGCGTTGGCATAGTCGGATGCATCCAACGCGCGCAGGGCGCAACAGCCAGCAAATTCACCATCCACGGTAGCCAACAGCAAACAGCCACGGGGTTGTCCGTATTCACCGGGCAGCGTGGCCAATTCAGATTCAAAATTTTGAAAACAGAGGTCAACGCTCAAAGTGGTTGCATATTCCCGGAACAACTCCCGGATGCCCGCTAAGTGCGCCTCTGTATTGGCAACCTGGATGGAAACGCGCGATGTGTCAGACCACGACTTGGAGGCGCTTGGAGGACTAGGCATTGCGGCTGAAAAATGTGCGCAAGGCATTGCCGCAAAGGCATTCGCCTGGCAGAGCGGCTACGATGGCAGACTGAGCCGGGACCGATAACAAAAGAGGACTTTTCATGAATAGACGTCAGTTTAATTCGCTTCCGGGAATTCTGTTTGGGGGCGCCATCGCTGCCGCGTGGCAAACATCCCAAGCACTGACTTTAGACGACCTGAGTAATGCAGACGCTAGCAAAGGGCTGAAGCTGGCACTAGAAAAGGGGGCGCTCTCAGCAGTCGGACTGTTGGGTAAGCCGGACGGCTTCCTGGGGAACGATCGGGTGAAGATTCCCTTGCCGGGATACCTCCATGACGCCGCACAGTTGCTACGCACTTTTGGACAAGGCGACCGACTGGACGAACTGCTAACGGCCATGAACCGTGCGGCTGAGGCGGCAGTGCCCTTATCAAAAGATCTGCTTCTGAAGGCTGTGCAAACCATGTCCGTCGTCGATGCCAAAGGCATTCTGTCGGGTGGCAACACGGCGGTGACAGATTTCTTTGCCACGAAAACCCGTTCCAGCTTAAGTGAAACCTTCTTGCCAGTGGTTACCAAAGCTACTGCCAAAGTAGGACTCGCAGAAAAGTACAACCAGCTCGCGGGGAAGGCCACTGAAATGGGGCTTATGAAAAAAGAAGATGCCACGATCCAGCAGTATGTGACGGGCAAGACATTGGACGGTTTGTACTTCATGATCTCAGAGGAAGAAAAGAAGATTCGACAAAACCCGGTTGGCTATGGCAGCGCGCTACTGGGTAAGGTATTTGGTGCATTGAAGTGAGTTGGGCCGGTAACAAGCCTCCAGCCAATGCCTGACAGCGCCCGTCTCACCCAAAGCAGGGCAGTTATCACCTTTGCGGTGCTGGCGCTTGCGTACTTTCTCTCCACCCTAATCCGGGCAATCACGGCCACCCTGGCGCCCACCTTGGTGCAGGAACTAACGCTGAACGCCGCTGACTTAGGACTGTTGGCCGGTGGCTACTTTCTGGGCTTTTCGATAACCCAGTTGCCACTGGGAACATGGTTGGACCGGTACGGCCCCAAACGTGTAGAGACCACCTTTCTTTTGATCGCGGTACTCGGCTGCGCAGCATTTTCCATGGCGCAAAGCTTTACAGGTCTCCTACTGGCGCGCGTGCTTTGCGGCGTGGGCGTGAGTGCGTGTCTGATGGCACCTCTCACGGGTTACCGCCGCTGGTATGCCCCAGCCACTTTGATGCGGGCCAATTCCTGGATGCTGATGGTGGGCGCA
>CAKZJN010000022.1 GCA_936943465.1 uncultured Rhodoferax sp. | reverse complement strand
ACCAAGGACATCGGACTAAAACCCGCCCACCTGGAAGTCATCCACAAGGCCATGGTGGGGGTCACGGTCGAGGGCACCGGCGCCCGGGCGTTTGCCGGTGCCGGCTATGTCAGCGGCGGCAAGACCGGCACGGCGCAGGCCGTCAGTATTGGAAAAGACCAGAAGTACGACGCCCGCAAGATCGAGGAACACCTGCGTGACCACGCCCTCTACATCACCTACGCGCCGATCGATGCCCCCAAGATCGCCCTTGCCATGGTGGTGGAAAACGCGGGCTTTGGTGCCGAACATGCGGCTCCCATTGCACGCCGCGTGCTGGACTATTGGCTGTTGGGCCGATACCCCAATGAGGAGGACCTGACGGCCGTCAGCAAAGGGCAGGCCTCCGCGCCCCTTGGCAAGCCACGCAGCGTGGCCGAGGTGCCCTGGCCGCCGGCGGGCCGCTAGCAGACCGCCCTGCAGGCACTGGCCCTTTTCAGCGCAAAAAAGCGTCGTAACCGGTTTTCAGAATCAGCGCAGAAACCACCGCAATGAACATGCCGCGCACAAAGCCGGTGCCATGTTTCAGCGCCATGTGCGTGCCCGCCATGCTGCCCACTACGTTGGCGATTGCCATGGCCAGGGCAAAGTGCCACCAGATATGGCCCTTGGCTATGAACAGCATCAGGGCCGAAAAATTGGTGGCGGTGTTCAGCAACTTGGCTGCGGCCGAGGCGTGTAAAAAGTCGTAGCCCAGAAAGCGCACCATGCAAAACACAAAGAAGCTGCCGGTGCCGGGGCCGAAAAATCCGTCATAAAAACCGATCACGGCACCAATCGCGCAGGCGACAGCCGCTTCCCGGGCGCCCGAAAAAAGGGGCGCATGGTGCCGGCCGAGTTCTTTCTTTGCCAGCGTGTAGCCCAGCACCAGCAGCAGGATGGCCGGCAGAATCTTGCGCAGGTAGTCGGGCGAGACCACGGTGACCAGCCAGGCGCCACCCAGTGAGGCCAGCAAACCGGCGATGGCTGCTGGCACCAGCGCATGCCAGGGCATGGTGACCCGGCGTGCGTATTGCACGGTGGCCATGCCGGTGCCCCAGATCGACGCACCCTTATTGGTACCAAACAGGGTCGCGGGATGTGCGGTGGGAAAGGTAGCCAAGAGTGCCGGAATCAGAATCAGACCACCGCCGCCCACCATCGAATCCACAAATCCGGCCATCAGCGAGGCGAGGGTGACGATGAACAGTTCCATGCAGGAATTGTCGCATCCGGTTTCTAAGGGACGCCTTGCAGTCGGCCAATAAAAAAGCACCGGGATTGCCGGTGCTTTTTCTGTGGCACATCGTGGCGCCACTGTTCTTGCTTTGAGTTGCCGTTAACCGGCGGTTCCTCGGGGTCATTTTCTTTTCAGGTCTCGTGCCGATGGAATGTACGCAAACGCTCCAACACGCGAACCAACGGACTGTACCGGTATTCCCGTACACGGGCATCCGGAATTACCCTGTAATGTTCATTTTTATTGCTTTCTAGGCATCCTCGGCAATCCATTGGGCGGCCTTTTCGGCAATCATGAGCGTGGGCGAGTTGGTGTTCCCGCTGGTAATGCGGGGCATCACGCCGGCATCCACCACCCGCAGGCCGGCAATGCCGCGCACCCGCAGGCGCGCATCCACCACGGCCATCGGGTCGTCTGCGCGGCCCATTTGCGTGGTGCCGGAGGGGTGGAAGATGGTGGTGGCAATGTCACCGGCCAGCTTGGCCAGTTCGGCATCGGTCTGGAACTGCACGCCGGGTTTGTATTCCTCGGGCGCGTACTGCTTAAGGGCCGGCTGCGCCACGATGGAGCGGGTCAGGCGCAGCGAGTCGGCGGCAATTTTGCGGTCTTCGTCGGTGCTGAGGTAGTTGGGCGCAATCGCCGGTGCCACTTTGAAGTCCGGCGAGGTGATGCGCACATGGCCCCGGCTGGTCGGGTTGAGGTTGCAGACGCTGGCGGTAAACGCATTGAAGGAATGCAGCGGCTGGCCGAATGCTTCGAGGCTGAGTGGCTGGACGTGGTATTCCAGATTCGGGTGCGGCTGCGCCGCGTCGCTGCGGGTAAAAGCGCCGAGCTGGCTGGGCGCCATGCTCATCGGCCCGCTGCGTTTGAGGGCATATTCCAGCCCGATCATGGCCTTGCCCCACAGCGAGTTGGCCCGGGTGTTGAGCGTGACGCCCCCCTTGATTTTGAAGACCGCGCGAATTTGCAGGTGGTCTTGCAGGTTCTCGCCCACGCCCGGCGTGTCCTGCACCACCGGAATGCCCAGCGACTGCGACAGCGCGGCCGGGCCGATGCCACTGAGCTGCAAAATCTGCGGCGAGCCGATGGCGCCGGCCGCCAGAATTACTTCGGAGCGTGCCGTCACGTTCACCATTTCCTGGCCGTTCCAGACCTGCACACCGGTGCAGCGCAGGGGCCGGTCGGCGTCGGTGCCGGTCTGCGGTTCGACGATGAG
>CAKZJN010000021.1 GCA_936943465.1 uncultured Rhodoferax sp. | reverse complement strand
GTCGATCTGGGCACGCTGCAAGACGAGTCCGAGAAGAAGGCCGCCGAGGAAGCCGCGGAAGCGTTCAAGCCGGTGCTGGCCAAGCTGAAGGAAGCACTGAAAGACAAGGCCGAAGACGTGCGCGTCACCACCCGACTGGTGGACAGCCCGGCTTGCCTGGTGGTTCAGGACCACGGCATGAGCACCCAACTGGCGCGCATGCTCAAGCAGGCTGGCCAGCAGGCGCCGGAAGTCAAACCGGTGCTGGAAGTGAACGCAGAACACGCACTGGTGAAAAAGCTGGACGGCTCGGTGCACTTCCATGACCTGGCCCACATCCTGTTTGACCAGGCCCTGTTGGCCGAAGGCGGTCTGCCGGAAGACCCTGCTGCCTACGTCAAGCGGGTGAACGCGCTGCTGGCTTAAACGCAGTTGTTACCACCATGCAAAAGGGGCCGTGAGGCCCCTTTTGCATTCGCTCAGGCAGTCCGTGGCGGCATGTCGGTCACGATCTGGCGCACCAGGTCATCGGCCTGCATGTGTTCCGGGGGCACGGGCACCTCGCCCCGGGACGCGCGCAGCGCCAGATCGCACGCCGCATACAGGCAGGCGGCCAGCGCCTCGTTGTCCAGCGATTTCAGCAATTCCACGGTCTGCTTGGTAATTTTCTTGGTCACAGCGGTACTCCACTCGGTTGGTTAATTTGCCACCATGTTAACGGAGCGCAACAGGCTTTAAAGAGTCGCTAACAGGGGTTGCAACACGCTGGCACCCAGTTTGCGCGAGCGTGCGCCGTTCCAGCCGGTCACAGCATCGGGCAGGTTGGCGTTGTCTTTGAAGGGCATCTCGATCGTGAAGGCCAGGCAGCCAAACTGCTGCGCCACCCAGTTGGTCGCCAGCGTCGGATTGGCAGCGCCCGGCGCACAGACGCCATAGTTCACCGCATTCTGAAAGTCAGGGCAGGACTCCAGCCAGGCGGACTTGAAGGCGACTTCCCAATCGGCTATGCGGGGCGAATAGTCTTGGGTGCCCTCGGAGCCCACCACAAAGTTGTAGGGCAGGCCCTCGTCTCCGTGGATGTCCAGAAAGAGGTCCACACCCGTCTCCATCATTTTCTGGCGCACCAGGAAGACTTCGGGTGAGCGTTCCATCGTGGCATCCATCCATTCGCGGTTCAGGTTGGCCCCCGCCGCATTGGTGCGCAGGTTGCCCAGCACCGCCCCGTCCGGATTCATATTCGGAACCACGTGAAAAACACTCTGCTGCAACAAGGTGCGACTGACCGCATCGGTCTGATCGAGCAGACGCTCCAGCAGCCCCTCAACAAACCACTCGGCCATGGTTTCACCGGGGTGTTGACGCGCAATGATCCATACCTTCTTGCGCTCGGCCAGGGGCGTCGCGCCGTCCGCGCTGGTTAATGTCAAGAGCGACATGTCGCGCCCCTGCACGGTCAGCCCCAGGTGCTCCTGCGTCACGCAGGCTGAAGCGGACGCGGCCGCCAGCAAATCGAGATGCTGTTCCCACGAATACGGCTCAAAGTAGGCAAAGTAGATGCACTGCGTTTCGGGCGTGGTACGCGCCGTCATCACTTGCCCGTCATAGGTGGTGTCAATGCGAAACCAGTTCTGGCGGTCATGGCTAGCCACCACCCGGTAATCCTCCCACCCCTTGGGGTAAGCGCATTGCCCGGCGTTGAGAAACCGCAAGACCACCGGCGCGCCCGCAGCACCTTGCAGGCTGAAGTGAAACCATTGCGCAAATTCGCTGGCGTTGTCGGCGCGGATGTTGAGCTGGATGTCGCTCGGGTCATCCAGGTTGACCACTTCGATGGAACCGGAATCAAACGCCGTGGAGATGTGCAATGAGGGCATGTGCTGAGCGCCTTGGAAGTCGGAGGTTCTTATTGCGCAGGTTTGAGCGTTTCCTGCGCACGCTGGTAGTCCTCATACGACTGCCGTGCATCCGCGCGACAGCGCTGCAATTCCTGCAAATCGGTCAGCTTGTCGCACTGGGCGCGTCGCAACTCCAGCCCCGACAAATAGGCGGTCCGGGTGCTACAGCCGCTAGACAACAAGGCCAGCAACACAATGCTCACGAGGTATTTGGTATGCATGCCGCGATCCTGAAATTCCAATCCATGAAAGGCCACTCAATTGGCCTCGACCAGTTTAACGAGCTGCCCGGCCTTGGGCTCACCGCCACCATACAGCCCATTCACCAGCCGCAACTGCTGTTCCGCATTGGGCAGCGGACTTCGCTTGGCCAGCTCGGTGAATCCACCCTTTGGATAGGGAGCCACTTTGAGGTTCCAGGGTTTGGCGGCCTGCCGGTCCTGGGCGGTCATGGGTCGGAAACTGCCTTCGGTTTCACGCAGGGCGCTGTGGTTGGTTTGCAGGGTCGCGGGGTCTTTGGCTGCGTATTGCAGCAGGTACATCTTGCTCTCAGGCCCGCTCACCAGCGTGAATTCCAGCCCTTGCGACTGCCCCTGTGCGTTCTGCCGTGCGCCATTAAAGCGGGTGGCCTGCAGGCCGTTCAGCGTGGTGGCTTCCGACTTGCCTTGCGTGGGCTTAAAGCCATTGCGAATCACCTCCGCGTGGGTCTTGCCCGCATTGGGTGGCACCGTCTTGAGCAACAGGGCGGCATCACCGGGCGGGTTCAGCACCGTCAGTTGCTGCGGACTGTTTTGCAAGCGCCAGCCAACCGGTGCCGTCAGCGCAATATTCAACGCGCCATGGTAGAAGTTGCGCCCGCGCACCAGCCCCTGATCGGCACTTTCGCCAAACTCCATGCCGGCAATCGCCTTGAGGTAGCTGGCGCGTCCCTCATCGGTGTACTGGCTGCTCTTGCCGTATTGCTCGGCGGTGCGTTTGATTTGCTCCAGACGCTGGTCGTTGGACGGGTGCGATGCCAGCCAGCCGCCGCCGGTGGGCGCCGTCTTGCCTTCGGCCTTTGCCGTGTCAGCGGCATAGCGTTCCTGATTCTTCAAGACGGTGATCACATCCACCATGTTGCGCGGGTCGTAATGGTTGCGCGACAG
>CAKZJN010000020.1 GCA_936943465.1 uncultured Rhodoferax sp. | reverse complement strand
TCCACGGTCGCCACACTCGGCGCTGCGGCTTGTCTTAGCAAGGTTGCCATGCTCAGCCGACCTTACGGAATGCGCCGGGAATGACCGTTTGCAGTGGCGTCTTGCAGGGTACGCGGCCCTCGGCGGTACCCAGAAAGAAGAGACCGCCGGGCTTGAGCAACTCCAACACGCGGTCCACCACATCCACCTTGGTAGGTGGGTCAAAGTAAATCAGCACGTTGCGCAGAAAAATCACATCGAACGGCCCCAGGCCGCCAAACGGCTTGCACAGGTTGAGCTGGCCAAACTGAACGCGGCTGCGGATTTTGTCCTGCATCATCACCTGACCAGCAGATTCGCCCTCGCCGCGCAGGCAATAGCGGCGCAGGCGGTCGGGTGTCACCGCGCGCAACCGGTCTTCCGGAAAAACTGCCTCTTTGGCGCTCAGCAATACGCGGTGGCTGATATCCGTGGCCACAATCGACCAGTTCGGTCCAATCCGCCCGGACACCTGCAAATCGCTCAAGAGCATGGCGGTACTGTAGGCCTCGTCCCCGAACGAACTGGCAGCGCTCCACACCTTGAGCGCTGCTTTGTCCGGAAAGTTGGGCAGTTCCTGCTGCAGCAAGTCGTAGTGCTTGGGCTCACGAAAGAAGTAGGTCTCGTTGGTAGTCAACAAGTCCACCGCCATCTGGAACTCGGCCGCTTCGGACTCGTCCTCCAGAATGCCGACGTACTCAGCGAAACCACTCAAGCCCAGCTTTTGAATGCGCGGCGCCAGCCGCGAATGGATCAGCGACTTCTTGGAATCGTTGTACGACAGGCCAACCGCCGCGTACATCAAATCCGCTATGCGTTTGAACTCCGAATCACTGAAAGCAAGATTAGCCAAATGGGTTTTCTCAATAAGGTCTGAAATTTCCGCCGCCACCCCGCACCGCAGCCGGGGTTAGGGCGGCCGTCAGACGGGGGGCACTTGCCCGTCGCTCAACTGCTGGAGCCTGCTTAATCCGCTTAGCGGACACAGCGTCGTTATCACCCGTCTTGAAGAAGGCAATGCTTTGCTGCAACAACTCGGCTTGCCCGGACAGTTCTTCGCTGGTGGCTGCCAATTCCTCTGACGCGGATGCGTTTTGCTGCGTGGCCTTGCTCAACTGGCCCATGGCTCCGCCAATTTGTACCACCGACTCACTCTGCTCGCTGCTGGCCGCGGCAATTTCCTGAACCAGCTCGCTGGTCTTTTGGATACTGGGAACAATTTCGTCGAGCAGTTTGCCCGCATGCTCTGCCGTGGCCACACTGCTGGTCGCCAGTTCACCAATTTCCTTGGCGGCCTGCTGGCTGCGCTCGGCCAGTTTGCGCACTTCAGCGGCCACTACGGCAAAGCCCTTGCCGTGCTCGCCAGCACGCGCCGCTTCAATGGCGGCGTTGAGTGCCAGCAGATTGGTCTGGTAGGCAATATCGTCCACGATGCCAATCTTGGAGGCAATCTGCTTCATGGCACCCACCGTCTGGCTCACAGCTTGGCCCCCTTCGGTAGCTTCCCGACTGGCCTTGGTGGCCATGCCATCGGTGACTTTGGCGTTGTCGCTGTTTTGTGCAATCGATGCGGCCATGGTGTCCATCGAAGCGCTGGTTTGTTCCACGCTGGCCGCTTGTTCGCTGGCCGCCTGCGACAAGGACTGTGCGGTTGCGCTGACCTGGCCGGCAGCACCGGTCAAGGCGCTGGAGGTCGAGCGAACCTCCTCAATGACATTGGCCAGATTGGTAGCCGTCGTGTTGGCACTGTTCTTGACCTGCCCAAACAGTCCATCGTAATCCCGGGTAATGCGGTGCGTCAGGTCACCCTCTGCCAACGCTGCCAACGCACGTGCCGTATCGCTCATGACCCCTTCGCTGGTGTCCAGCAACTGGTTCATGGCGGCTGAGAGGTTGGCGAAGAATCCGGATTTGCCGTCGAGGCTCACCCGGCCCGACAAGTCGCCATGCGCAGCGGCAGAAACAATGGAAGAAACTTCCTGCTCCGACGCAATTTCGTCGGTCCGGTCGAGCCACTGGGTGATGCGCCCAATCGGCTGCCCTGCCTCGTTTTGCACCGGGCGCGCCAACAGCCGCAGCTTTCGCCCCTGAATCTCCATATCCACGGTTTCACCAGAGCGTACCGCCTGGTCAAAGCGTGCGGAATCCTCCGGGTTCTTGAACAGGGTGCTCAACTTGTTGCCATAGAACGCCTGGGTATCAAAACCTGGGCCTCCAAACAGCTTCAACAACTCTTTAGCCGGCGGCGTTGCATGCACCAACAGCGCATCGGCATTGGAAATGGTGACACACACCGGCAGGCTATCGAGTGAAAGGCGAATGCGCAAATTGAACGTAGACGCCTCGCCTGCGTCTTTGAGGGACTTTTGCACCTTGTCGATGGCTTCGTTGATACGCGCCTTGTCGCCGGGCAGGCGCGGCATCACCGTATCCAGCCGGCCTTCGGAGTAATCGCTCACCGTGCTGACCACGCGCAGCGTGTCATCAATGTGCGAGCGAACCA
>CAKZJN010000019.1 GCA_936943465.1 uncultured Rhodoferax sp. | reverse complement strand
TCGGTCTGGAAGTGCTCCAGCACCACGGTAAACAGGTCTTCGCGGGCAAAGCCCTGCACCACCTTGGGCGACTCGGGCGCCACGGCGACGGGGTTGCTGTTGTAAACCACCAGGGCCTGCACCAGTGGCGTTCCATCGGCGGCCTTTTGCAGCAGCGCGTCGCCAATGGTGCTCATGTTGATACGGCGGGTGGCCGGTGTGCTGCGCAGGTCCGGTCGCTCCAGCGCGTCATCGTCGTAAGGGAAGGCGCCGCTGGAGGACATCAGCAGGCCGCCGGCCCGGTGCCGCCAGGCGCCGGTGAGTGCCGGCAGGCAGGCCACGGCGCGCACCGCGTTGCCGCCGCCGCGCACCCGCTGCATGCCGTAGTTGAGGCGAATGGCGGCGGGCTCGCCGGCCTTGCAGGTCTGGCCGTAGTCACGCGCCAGGCCTTCAATTTCGGCTGCCGTAATGCCGCAGACTTCCGCCGCCCGTGCCGGCGGCCATTCCAAGGCGCGCGCGCGCAAAGCGTCCCAGCCCAGGGTGTGCTGCGCAATGTAGTCGTGGTCCAGCCAGTCGTTGCGGATCAGCTCATGCATCAGCGCCAGCGCCAGCGCCGCGTCGGTGCCCGGGCGCAGGGCAATGTGCTGGTGGCATTTTTCGGCGGTCTCGGTCTTGCGCGGGTCGATGCAGATGATTTTTGCGCCGCCCCGTTTGGCGGTTTGCACATGGCGCCAGAAGTGCAGGTTGCTGGCAATCGCGTTGCTGCCCCAGATGAGGATCAGCTTGGACTCGGCAAAAAACTGCACCTGGGTGCCTAACTTGCCGCCCAGGGTGTAGGTGAGTGCCGCGCCGCCGGCGGAGGCGCAGATGGTGCGCTCCAGTTCTGCCGCGCCGAGCTTGTTGAAAAAGCGGCCCGCCATGCTTTCACCCTGCACACAGCCCATGGTTCCGGCGTAGCTGTAGGGCAGGATGGCCTGCGCATCCTGTGCGGCAACGGCTTTCAGGCGCGCTGCAATGTCGGCCAGCGCGGTCTCCCACTCCACCTCGACAAACTGGCCGCTGCCCTTGGGGCCGTTGCGCTTCAGGGGCTTGAGAAGGCGCTCTGGGTGGTAGCTGCGTTCGGTGTAGCGCGACACCTTGGTGCACAGCACGCCCGCCGTGTGCGGATGGGCCTCGTTGCCGTGGACGGCGATGGCCACACCGTCCTGCACTGTGGTGCGCAGCGAGCAGGTGTCGGGGCAATCGTGCGGGCAGGCGCCCAGCACGTCAAAGGTGCCAGAGGCCGGTGGGGGCAGGGTAGAGGCTTGCATGGCGCAATGGTAAATCGGCTCGCGACATAATGCTTTTCATGAAACTCATTGAACCGATTGTTTCCAGTGCACCTGAGATGGCGGCCATCCGCCGCGATCTGCATGCGCACCCGGAACTCTGCTTTCACGAAGTGCGCACCGCCGATGTGGTGGCGGCCAAGCTCACCGAATGGGGCATTCCCGTGCACCGGGGGCTGGGCACCACCGGCGTGGTGGGCATCGTCAAGGCGGGCAGCAGCGACCGGGCCATCGGCCTGCGCGCCGACATGGATGCGCTGCCGATGCAGGAGTTCAACACCTTTGCCCACAAGAGCACACACCCCGGCAAGATGCACGCCTGCGGCCACGACGGCCACACGGCGATGCTGCTCGCCGCCGCCAAGCACCTGGCAACCCAGCGCCACTTTGACGGCACCGTGTACCTGATTTTTCAACCGGCCGAAGAAGGCGGCGGTGGCGCCCGCGAGATGATCAAGGAGGGACTGTTCGAGAAGTTCCCCATGCAGGCCGTGTTTGGCATGCACAACTGGCCGGGCATGCAGCAGGGCCAGTTTGCGGTGAGCGCGGGGCCGGTGATGGCCTCCAGCAACGAATTCAAAATCACCATCCGGGGCAAGGGCGGCCACGCCGCCATGCCGCACAACGCGCTCGACCCGGTGCCGGTGGCGGCGAGCATGGTGCAGGCGTTTCAGACCATCATCAGCCGCAACCTCAAGCCGATCGAGGCCGGTGTGATCTCGGTCACCATGATTCATGCCGGCGAGGCGACCAACGTGATCCCCGACCATTGCGAAATGCAGGGCACGGTGCGTACCTTCAGCATTGCCGCGCTGGACTTCATTGAGCAGCGTATGCGCACGGTGGCCGAGCACACCGCCTCGGCGTTTGGCATGGCCTGCGAGTTTGAGTTCCGCCGCAACTACCCGCCCACCATCAACTCAGCCGCTGAAGCCGACTTTGCGCGGGGGGTGATGGCTGAGCTGGTCGGCGCCGACCGGGTGATTGCGCAGGAACCCACCATGGGCGCGGAAGACTTTTCCTACATGCTGCTGGAAAAGCCGGGTTGCTATGTCTTCCTCGGCAATGGCGATGGAAGCCACCGCGACATGGGGCACGGCGGCGGCCCCTGCATGCTGCACAACCCGAGCTACGACTTCAACGATGCGTTGATTCCGCTGGGCGCGAGCTATTGGGTGCGCTTGGCGGAAACCTGGCTTGCACCCCAGGGCCGATAAAGAACTTAGCGCTGCCGGTCGCGGTAACTTCTTGTCTTGCGGTGGTCATTCTTGACCGTGTACATCTTGGCATCTGCCGCAGCAATCACCTCGTCGGCCGACTGACCGACTTCCGCGCAGGCCCAGCCGACGCTGGCGGAAATGGTCAAGGCACCGCCTGGAATGCCGCTCAAAATATTGGTCAATTGCTGTGCCGTTTCCGCCACGGAGTCCGGCGCCATGCCGGGGCAAATGACAGCGAATTCGTCACCGCCCAGTCGACCGCAGATCCAGCCCTGATTGCAAAAACCTTTCAGGCGGCGTGCCACCTCACGCAAGGTGGCGTCACCTGCCGCGTGGCCAAAACTGTCATTCACGGCCTTGAAGTCATTCAGGTCCAGCATCATCACGCA
>CAKZJN010000018.1 GCA_936943465.1 uncultured Rhodoferax sp. | reverse complement strand
ACGGTGGCCGACAGCAGCCTGATCATCGACTACCTGAAGACGACCTACGGCGATTCGTTGGACCGTTGGATGAAACCGGAACAGCGCGCCGTGGCACTGGCCTGGCAGCGTCTGCTGGAAGAGCACTTTTACTGGGTGGCGGTTTACCTGCGCTGGGTAGAGCCAGAAGGCTGGGCCTTGACCCGGCCTAGCTTTTTTCAGGGCCTGAAAGCCCCGCTGGCCTGGATCATCCCGCCCATGGCACGGCGCGGTATGCGCGCCGAACTGCACGGCCACGGCATGGGCCGCCACAGCCGCGAGGAAGTGCACGCCCTGGGTTGCCGCGATCTCACCGCACTGGCCGAGTTTCTGGGTGACAAGCCGTTCATCATGGGCGAACAGCCCTCCTCGCTCGACGCCGTGGTTTACAGCTTTCTGGCCAACCTCCTGTGGGTGCCACTGGAAACCCCGGTCAAGGCCCATGCGCAACAGTACCCGCAGTTGGAGAGTTATTGCCAGCGCATGAAAAGCCGGTATTACCTGTAACCCATCACGTGGCGTACAACCAGCGCCTTGCCAGCATCCACTCCAACACCGTGGCCAGAGCCATTAGTGCAACGCCCAAAACGAGTTGTTGGGTTGCCGACCATCCTTGCACCAACCACCAAAACGCCAGCAGGGCTGTGCAACGAAATAGCCACAGCGTCCACTCCCGCACCACAATGCGGTCGGCCAGATCGCCATGCAAGTCCAGCGCCCGTTGGTTGAGCACCTGCTCACTGGCCTGCCAGAACGGTTGCGCACAGGCAAGCAACAGCACGTGAGGCACATACAACAGGGGCAACCACACCGAAGCGGCCAACAAGGACTGCCCCGCCACCATGCCCAGGCAAGCCACGCCCATCCAGCGCACGCGGTTACCGCCATGGCGGCGCGTCCGCACCGCATACAGACTGAGCGCACCGACCACGGTGGCGGCGCTTACCGCCCAACCATAGTGGCTGGCTCGGCCGAGGGCCTGTACGGCGCCGCTGGCATTGATCACCATGCCCACGCCCATCAAGCCGGACTCCAAGAAATACAGCGGCAGGGACTGCACATAGGCAGGCTGACGGAGCACCGATGCCGGATCGCGCAAGCGCATTGGTGGCACAGAGGGTAATGCACGTGGCGCCAGGAACACAGCAAGCGCAGCGATGAGGGCATAGCTGGCATACACGGCAAAAGCTGCTTCATGTGCCACCGACAAAGCCGCCGACACCAGCAAGGTTGCGAGCAGGCTGGAAAGCACGGTCCAAACCGTCATGCGGGTTGCGTAGGCATCGCGTTGCGCATCCTGCAGCAGGCTTAATTCAAGCCAAAGCCGCGCAGACCAACTGGCCCCGAGAAACCCACCACACGCCACTGCCAGCAACACCGGCCGCCCGTCTGCCCACCACAAAAGCGCGGCCGGAATGGCAAAGCACAGACGCACAACAAGCCGCACTTGCATCGGCATCCAACGACCCAGCAAATAGGGCACGGTGATTGCGATGACCGTGGCGGTCAACAACGACACCGCGTAATGCACCGTAGCCAATGCGCCGTCTTGTACAAACACCAACAGGCCGCCAAAGCCAATCAAAGTGGATACCGCGCCCTGAAATGCGACAAAGGGCAGCAAACGGCGGTGGAGGTCGCCCTCAGCCACGTGCAAATGCTTCAGAGACGCACCGCTGTGGGCAGCACGGACGCTGCCTGATGCGCGCTGCACAACGCGCACAAGCGCAAGGCCAGGCGGTGCAGGGCCTGCCAGCCGCTCACCGGCCAATCGGGTTGCTTGAGGCCTTTGACAATACCGTCCACCAGGTGCG
>CAKZJN010000017.1 GCA_936943465.1 uncultured Rhodoferax sp. | reverse complement strand
CACACCCAACGCAACCCAGGGCGGAATGCGCCGCGTGTCGGTGCCTTCCATCAGGTCGAGCGTGAGTCCCATCAACAAGGGCGTGAGCAGCATCAACAGCGTATCGGGCAGCAACCCGATGCCCAGCACATGCGGCAAGGGTGCCAGCGCCAGTGCGGCCACCGCCCACAGCCCGGCATCGCCAGCCGCACCTGCATCGGTGCGCGGTGGCTGCAATCGGCGCGCCAGCCGGTACACCAGCACCGCCATGCCCAGCCACAGCAGCCCCGGAATCAGGCGCAACACCGCGTCGGGCGCGTTCAGAGCCACCAACGGCCACTGCACCCAACCGACCATGGGCGGGTGATCAAAATAACTCAGCGCCAGGTTGGCCGCATACAGCGCGTAATGCGCCTCGTCGGCCGATAACCCGATCAGAGCACCGACCACAAAATGCAGCGCGAACAAAGCACCCAACAGCAATTTCACCGGCGTCGTCATGCGCCCGGCACGCGCGCCCTGCCAGGGCTGGCCCCGGTACCAGGCCTCCTGCGCCAGCGCCAGCATGGCGTGGTCCCCGGCGGAGTCGCCAAAGGCGCTCAGGTGCACGGCGGCGGGCGACAGGCCTTGCTGTGCCATCCAGGCTTGCAGTCGCGCCACTTTTTCGGGGCCGTAACAGTTGGGGCTCTGCAGCCGGCCGGTGTAGCGGCCCTGCACCACTTCCATCTCGGTGCACAGCACATGCGACACACCCAGCGCAGCACCCACGGCGTGCATGTAAAGGCTGGTGGAGGCACTCACCACCACACACAGTTGGCCGCTTTGCTGGTAGCCAGTCAGGCGCGCGCGGGCATCGGCGCGCCACTGGTGCGGCAGGTAGTCGGCCACAAAGGCATCGGTCCAGGCTTTGACCTCCTGCACCGTGCGCCCGGCCACGCTGACGCACAGCAACCGCGCCTTGGCCCGCTCGTTGCTGATCAACCGCAAGGCAAAGGCCAACAGCCACGGCGCGCTCAATAGGAGGGAACGAACAAAGCCCAACCAACCCAGGCTGCGGCGCAGATAGGGCAGCAGCGTGTCGCCACGGGTCAACGTGCCATCGAAGTCAAATGCGGCAACGGCCACCGGCTTGGGCGCGCCGGCCTGCTCCTTCGCACCTAGGGGTTGCATCGCACCTTGCCGCAAAGCCGCTCGCAGAACGGGCAGCCGGTCATGGGCAGCCACTGCGGAATGTTGTAGAACTGTTTGTAGGCGTCGGTCAGCGGGCCGCGCCGGTAGGCCTCAAAGTTGAAGGCCGTTCCTTCCACCACATAAAAGGTCGCGTGGTCCTGCGTCACGCTGTACAGGCGCACGCTGTCAAAGTAGGGCTGAAACTTGTCGAGCGTGGGCTGGTCGATGTGCAGGATGCGCACCGTCTTACCCTGGTAGATCGAAAAGTCCACCAGCATGTCGTCCTGGCGCGCGTGGAAGTCACCTGGTCCCCACACCGGCACGTAGTCGTGCAGCGTGTAACCATAAATGGCGGCCGGGCTATAGCTGCTGCCCATCAGCACCACACCGGGCGCACGCACCTGGTCCAGCAACTCCTGGGTGCGGTAGCTCTGCACAATTTCGGGGTAGAGCTTGGCGCCCTGCCACTGCGGCAACTGGGTTGCATACAACCCAGCCACGGCGACCACATGCAGGCCGCAGAACACGGCAACACCCTTGGCCGTACTGCGCAACGCGTCGATAGGCAGGGCAAACGCCAACAGCGCAAAACCAAACGGATAAAACGACATGACCCAATGCAGGCCGACCACCTTTTTCAACGACAACAGGGCAAAGAAACCCAGCGGCACCAGCACCAGACATGCCAGCAAACGGTGTTGCCCCAGCGCCTCGCGCAACGCACGCCGACCGCGCCAACCCAGCCACAACACGGCCGGAGTAACCAGGTAGGCCATCATGGCGACGTAGGTCAGCGGCTTGCGCCACTCGAAGCTGGCGCCCTCATTGCGGTTGTACACATTGAACATGATGTTGGACCAGCCATGCGACATGTTGTAGGCCACATTGATGGCAGGGCCGTGCAACGCGCACAACACCAACAGCACAAAGGGCAGCAGCCGGTCCCGCCGGTACACCACAAAGTACACCGCATAGGTCAGGCCCAGCACCACCGAGAAATACTTGGACAGGAAGGCACAACCCAAAAAGAAACCCGACAGCGCATACAGCGCCCAGCCCCGCCCGTCCATGGCGGTGCGTTGCTCGGCCCGCAACAGGGCGGCCACCGACAGCATCGACCAGAAGATCAATGGCGTGTCGGTGGTGACCATCATGTTGAGCCAGTTGAACGGCGCCAGCCAGAACAGCAGCACCGCCCAGGCAGCACGCTCGCGGCTCAGTGGTTTAAGTGCCCACCACAGCGCGCCGCCCAGCGCCAGCGGTAACAGCACCGCAGGCACCCGGATCGACCAGGTGGTGTCGCCCAGCACGCGCAGCATCAGCGCGATCAGCCAGCCCACCATGGGCGGGTGGTCGTAGTAGCCCCAGTCGGGAAACACGCCCCACCAGTAAAAGAACGCCTCGTCACCCGTGACCGGGAAGGTAACGGCAATCCAGCCGCGCAGCAGCAAGGACAGGCCTGCCGTCAGCCAGAGCCAGCGGCTGAGTGAAAA
>CAKZJN010000016.1 GCA_936943465.1 uncultured Rhodoferax sp. | reverse complement strand
AAAGCTGGCAGGGCTGGCGCATGACCTGCTTTGTCTGGGCCGGTTTGCACCTGTGTGTGGGCCTGCCTCTGAACTGGCTGTTGCCATCGGTCAGTGCCACTGCAAAGCTTCATGCGCCGGACCCTGATGCGCCGCCCGGAGAGCCTTCGCCGGAAGTGCCTTTGAAAAGTGCGGTGCTGCTGGCCTTGGTGTTTGCACTGACCTGGTTTATCAGCACGGCCGTGGCGGCACATTTGCCTGCCTTGCTGGGCGCAGCGGGCGTGGGCGCTTCGGGCGCGGTGCTGGCCGGCGCACTGATTGGCCCTGCCCAGGTGGCGGGTCGCATACTGGAATTTGGTGTGCTGCGGCGTGCCCACCCCTTGCTCAGTGCCCGTTTGGCAGCGGTGATGCACCCGGTGGGGGCCGCCGTGTTGCTGCTGGCGGGCGCTCCGGTCGCCATGCTGTTTGCCGTGTTGCACGGAGCCGGTAACGGCATCCTGACGATTGCCAAAGGCACCTTGCCACTGGCGCTGTTCGGCCCGCAGGGTTACGGCGAGCGCCAGGGGCTTTTGATGGTGCCGGCCCGGTTGGCGCAGGCGCTGGCACCCTGGCTATTTGGCTTTGCCGTGGAGAGTCTGGGGCGGGGCGCGTTGTGGTTGTCGGGCGCATTGGGTCTGCTGGTGCTGCTAGCCTTGTGCCTGCTGCAGGCGCCCGACGCCCGGCCCGCACCACCGCTTCAACCATGAACCCAAGAAAGGCGACCCGATGACACGTGTCCGAGTGGAAGGCTTCACCATTTCGCTGGACGGCTATGGTGCCGGCCCGAATCAGGACCTCAACAACCCGCTCGGCTTGGGCGGACCCGATTTGCACCAGTGGCTTTTCCCGACCCGCACGCTGCAGAAAAACCTGTTTGGTGCCGAAGGTGGCAGCACCGGGGTCGACGACGACTTTGCGGCACGCGGTTTTGAGAATGTGGGCGCCTGGATTCTCGGGCGCAATATGTTCGGCCCGGTGCGCGGCCCCTGGCCCGACTTGAACTGGAAAGGCTGGTGGGGCGACAACCCGCCCTACCACGTGCCCGCCTTCGTCCTGACGCAACACGCCCGCCCGGCGCTGGAGATGGAGGGCGGCACCACGTTTCATTTCGTGACCGGCGGCATCCACGAGGCGCTGGGGAGGGCGCGTGCTGCTGCCGACGGGAGAGATGTGCGCATTGGCGGCGGTGCCCACACGATCCGGCAATACCTGCGCGCGGGTTTGATTGACGAAATGCACTTCGCCATCGCGCCGGTCTTGCTGGGCGGGGGGGAGTCCTTGTTTGAAGGGCTGGACTTGCGTGCTTTGGGCTACGCCTGCGTGCAGTTTGTGGCGTCAGAGAAGGCCACCCATGTCGTGCTGCGGCGGCAAGAAACGAAAGGCAGCTAGCGGCCCGAGGTCAGTTTGCTTCAGCCAAGAAATGCGCCGATGTCCGACGGGCTGCCTTGCCGGAAGTTCTGAAAATAGAAGCCGTGCTTGAAGCCGCTGGCGCCGACCAGCGTGGCGTGCAGGCACAGCGCCTGTACCTGCACTTCAACCATGCGGCCATTGCGGTACCCACCCAGGGTCAGGTGATAGGTCTGGCGTAGCGGCAGTTGGTCGTCCAGGAACAGGGAAGCGCCCTCCGTCGAGAGGTCAAACAGGCGTGCTTTGTAAGCGGGGCTGGCGGTTTGTCGGACGGTGGCCCAACCGTTGACCCGGATGCGCGCACTGGCTCTAAGTTCGCTGAGCTCACGCGCGGGCGCGACCTCCATAAATTCACGCATTGGCAAAACAAATTCCAGTAATCAAGAAACACGGGAATAGTGCGGGGCCGAGCGGGCTGGGTCAAACCGGCTAAAAAACTGAAAAACGCCTTTCAAATGCCGACCCAGGCGCAGAGCCTGATCAGGCCCTGCGCAGGCTCAGTCAGGGCGCGGGAATGATCTTGCGGTACTGGATGAAGCCGCTCTTGTCGGCGATGCGGTCGTACAGGTGCATGGCCTGCTGATTGCTCTCGTGGGTTAACCACCAAACCCGGGCAGCGCCTTGGCTTTCTGCAAAGGCATAAACGTGTTCAATCAGCGCGCGACCAAAGCCCTGGCCCCGGACCGATGGCTGTGTGAACAGGTCTTGCAGGTAGAGGTAGTCTCCCTGCGTCCAGCAACTGCGGTGGGCGATGTAATGCACCATGCCGACCAAGGCCCCGTCTTGTTCCGCAACCGCGCAGTGCATGGGTTCGTTCGGGTCCATGAACCGGTTCCAGGTTTGTTCGGTCACTGCGTCCGGAATTTCGGTCTTGTAAAAGACCTGATAGGCCTTCCAAAGGGGCAGCCAGTTTGCAAAATCAGAAGCTTGGGCAATGCGGATGGTCATAGAGGCATCTTAGTGACATGCCAACGGGCCGTTTCAACCCGCCTCGGAAAGAGCAGTAGCCAGGGGTTTGTCCAAATCGCGGATGTGGTCCTTGATCCACCAGGTCAAGAACTTGTACAGCGCCATTTGATCAATCGTCTGGCTGGCCTGCAGGGCGTCCAGTTGCTCTTGCAGTTGGCGGATCAGGTCAGAATGGGCCTGGCAATGGACTTCCAGCGCGGTGTATTGGATGCGTCGCATCTCGAACTCTTCGCGGGCAAAGTGCTCATCTACAAAGGCGATCAAATTCTGGACGACCACACCCAAGGCCGGGTTGCCCTGTTGCAGGGCGATGGCTTCCAGCACCGCATTGATCCGGCGGACCAATTCATGGTGGTCGTCGTCAATGTAGGGGTTGCCGGTGGCAAGCGACTCGGTCCAGACAAACAAGTTCATGGCGAGGTCCTTTGAAGTGGCGCTCAGTATCGCCGCTTTGTGCGACGTTGGACTTGATCAAAGTCACGCTAAAAGTAGGTATTGCCGTGGCGTCATAAAATCGTTGGTTCACGCAGGAGACAGGGCGCCCGTGCCCCGCTTGCCCCCAGCCCGAAAGAATTCAACCATGCCCCAATACCGTTCCAAAACCTCCACCGCCGGCCGCAATATGGCGGGTGCCCGCTCCCTGTGGCGCGCCACCGGCATGAAGGACGCCGATTTCAGCAAGCCGATCATTGCGGTGGTCAACAGCTTCACCCAGTTCGTGCCGGGACACGTGCACCTGAAGGATTTGGGCCAACTGGTGGCGCGCGAAATTGAAGCGGCGGGCGGTGTGGCCAAGGAGTTCAACACCATTGCCGTGGACGATGGCATCGCCATGGGCCACGACGGCATGCTGTATTCGCTGCCCAGCCGCGACATCATTGCCGACAGCGTGGAATACATGGTCAACGCCCACTGCGCCGACGCCATGGTCTGCATCTCCAACTGCGACAAGATCACCCCCGGCATGCTGATGGCCGCCATGCGCCTGAATATTCCGGTGGTGTTTGTGTCCGGCGGCCCGATGGAAGCCGGCAAGGCCAAGTTGCTCAACCCCAGCACCCAGACCATTGAGTTTAAGAAGCTGGACCTGATCGACGCCATGGTGATGGCCGCTGACAGCAAGGTGAGCGACGCCGATGTGGCCGAAGTGGAGCGTTCTGCCTGCCCGACTTGCGGCTCTTGCTCGGGCATGTTTACCGCCAACTCCATGAACTGCCTGACCGAGGCGCTGGGCTTGTCCCTGCCCGGCAACGGCACCGTGGTGGCCACCCACGCCGACCGCGAGCAACTGTTCAAGCGCGCCGGGCATCTGGCGGTGGAACTGTGCAAGCGCTATTACGAGCAGGAAGACAGCAGCATCCTGCCGCGCTCCATGGGCTTCAAGGCGTTTGAAAATGCCATCGCCCTGGACATCGCCATGGGCGGCTCCACCAACACCATTCTGCACATTCTGGCCATCGCCCAGGAAGCCGAAATCGACTTCACCATGGCCGACATCGACCGCATGTCCAAGATCGTGCCGCAGTTGTGCAAGGTCGCCCCCAACACCAACAAGTACCACATTGAAGACGTGCACCGCGCAGGCGGCATCATGGGCATTCTGGGTGAACTCGATCGCGCAGGCCGCCTGCACACCGACGTGCCTACCGTGCACGCCAAGACCATGAAAGACGCGCTGGACCAGTGGGACATTGCCCGCAACCCCTCGGACGCAGTCAAGACCTTTTACATGGCCGGCCCCGGCGGCATTCCTACGCAAGTGGCCTTCAGCCAGGCGGCCCGTTGGCCCAGCCTGGATGCTGACCGCGCCGAAGGCTGCATCCGCTCGCATGAGCACGCCTTTAGCAAAGAAGGCGGCCTGGCCGTGTTGGTCGGCAACATTGCGCTCAACGGCTGCGTGGTCAAGACCGCCGGTGTGGACGACAGCCTGCTGGTGTTTGAGGGCCCCGCCCACGTGGTGGAAAGCCAGGACGAAGCGGTGGAGCACATTCTGGCCGACCAGGTGGTGGCCGGTGATGTGGTGATCGTGCGCTACGAAGGCCCCAAGGGCGGCCCCGGCATGCAGGAAATGCTGTACCCCACCAGCTACATCAAATCCAAGGGCCTGGGCAAAGCCTGCGCGCTGCTGACCGATGGCCGCTTCTCGGGTGGCACCTCGGGTCTGTCCATCGGCCACGCTTCACCCGAAGCCGCCGCTGGTGGCGCGATTGGCTTGGTGAAAAACGGCGACCGCATCCGCATCGACATTCCGAACCGCAGCATCAATGTGCTGGTGAGTGACGAAGAACTGGCCAAGCGCCGTGCCGAGCAGGACGCCCTGGGCTGGAAGCCGGCACTGCCGCGCCCGCGCAAGGTGTCGGCCGCGCTCAAGGCCTACGCCAAGCTGGTGATGTCGGCGGACAAGGGTGCTGTGCGCGATTTGTCTTTGCTGGACTGATTTATGCCCAGAAAAGCCGCCCTTGGCGTGGCGATAGCCGCCTTGCTTGCACTCGTTGCCATCCTTCTCTGGTGGCGGGCTGCGCCGCCAGCCGACCCGATGGCTGCGGCCGTGATGGCAGATCCCGGTGCACTGATTCACGCCCATTCACCCAGCGAAGGCGATGCCAACGCGCCGGTGGTGATCGTGGAATTTTTTGACCCGGCCTGCGGCACCTGCCGGCAGTTTTACCCTGAGGTGAAGAAGCTCATGGCGCAGAACCCCGGACGCATCCGGCTGGTGATGCGCTACGCGCCCTTCCACCAGGGCTCCGACAAGGTGGTTGCGGCCTTGGCGGCAGCGCACCGCCAGGGCAGGTTCTGGCCGGCGCTGGAAGGCTTGTTTGAGGGGCAGGACGATTGGGCGTCGAACCATGTCGCCAAGATTGACCTGGCCTGGAAGTATCTGGAAGGCCGGGGTCTGAATCTGGAGCACCTGGCCTTCGATATGACCGCACCGGAAGTGCAAAAAGCCATCGCGCAGGACCTGGCAGATGCCAATACCCTGGGCGTGTCTCAAACGCCCGAATACTTTGTGAACGGCCGGCCCTTGCCCTCGTTCGGGCTGGAGCAACTCCAGAAACTGGTGGCGGACGAGGTCGCCAGGACGCGCTGAACTGCGCTGTCCCGGCAACCCTAGGCGGCTCAGTAGAAGTAAACGCCCTGGCCGGATTTGCGGCCCAGGCGGCCGGCGGCCACCATCTCTTTGAGCAGCGGGCAGGGGCGGTACTTGCTGTCGCCAAACTCCTGCAGGTACACATCCATCACGGCCAGGCACACGTCCAAGCCAATCATGTCGGCCAGTGCCAGCGGGCCGATCGGCTGGTTGCAGCCCAGCTTCATGCCGGCGTCAATATCTTCCGGCGTGGCGAGCCCTTCGGCCAACACAAAAAACGCCTCGTTGATCATGGGAACCAGAATGCGGTTCACCACAAAGCCGGGCGCGTTTTTCACGGTGATGGGTGACTTGCCCAGGTTTTGCGCCAGTGCGTGCACAGCGCCGTGGGTGGCATCGCTGGTTTGCAGGCCGCGAATGATTTCGACCAGCGCCATCATCGGCACCGGGTTGAAAAAGTGCATGCCGATAAAGCGGTCGGCACGGCCGGTAACGGCGGCCAGTTTGGTAATGGAGATCGACGAGGTGTTGGACGCAATGATGACGTCCGGGCCCACCAGCGCGTCGATCTGCTTGACGATCTTGACCTTCAGGTCGTAGTTCTCGGTGGCGGCTTCAATGACCAGTTGGGCCGAGGCCAGGTCTTCGTAGCGGGTGCTGCCCTGAATGCGCGCCATGGCCGCGTCGCGGTCGGCCACGCTCAGCTTTTCTTTCTTGATCAGGCGCTCCAGGCTGCCCGCAATGGTGGCAATGCCTTTGCTCACGGCGGCGTCCGAAATATCGACCATCACCACCTGAATGCCAGAAACCGCGCAAGCCTGTGCAATGCCGTTGCCCATGGTGCCGGCACCCACAATGCCAACCTTCTCAATCTTCATATTCGAACCCTTTCGTGAAAACGCAACTGTAATGGCGAAACGGGCAGAGATCCCTTACGCACTGCCTGCTGAAGTGCCGTCGGCGGGTGCCAGTCGGACGGATTTCATGCGGTAGCGGGCCGTTCAATACCGCAACCTTGATCTACATCAGGGATATATACTCCAGACCGGTAAAAATACTGTCACGGGTATATGCCGTCTTGAACCTTTCGGGCTGTCCATGAACAAACCACACCATTCAAACTGGCCTCTCGGGCTTGCGGTCATCGTGCTGTTGATTGCGGTGCCGTTCGCCTACCTGACCCGTCCCACACAAGCGCCCAAGGTGCAACCGGCTGCGGCCTTGCCCATGAAGGCGGCCCATGTGGACCACCACGATATCGTCAAAGGGCCGTTCAAGACCGGGCAGGAAGTCACCCGTGCCTGCCTGGCTTGCCACAAGGATGCCGCCACGGATGTGATGAAAACCTCGCACTGGACCTGGGAGTCCAAACCTGCGGTGGTGGGCTGGCGCAAGGAGCCGGTGACGATTGGCAAGATCAACCAGATCAACAACTTCTGCATCGGCACACAGGGCAACGAAAACAAGTGCATGGCCTGCCACGTGGGTTACGGCTGGGAAGAGGGTCGCGCCAAGCAGCAGGCCAACGCCGAGAACGTGGACTGCCTGGTCTGCCATGCCGATCCGGGCACTTACTCCAAGGCCTTATGGGGCAACCCCGGTCCCAAGGTGGACCTGCTGGCAGCCGCCCGCAGCGTGCGCGCCACCACCCGCGAAAACTGCGGCAAGTGCCACTTTGATGGCGGTGGCGGCAATGGCGTCAAGCACGGCGATCTGGACGAGAGCCTGTATTTCCCCAGCCGCTCGCTCGACGTCCACATGGGTGGCAAGTACAACCTGCAATGCAGCGACTGCCATGTCACCCGCAAGCACCAGATCCTGGGCCGCATGGTGGCTGACAACTTCCGCATTGACCCGGCCGAGCAGGCCTCCTGCGAGCAGTGCCACAAGGGCGTGGTGCACGACGATGAACGCATCAACAAGCACCTGACCAGCGTGGCCTGCCAGACCTGCCACATTCCGGCGATGGCCCGCGAGGAGCCGACCAAAGTCACTTGGGACTGGTCCAAGGCCGGCCAGAAGGGCCGCGAGGACGACCACTTCACCTACCTGAAGATCAAGGGCGAGTTCAGCTACGCCTCCGACTTTGCGCCCACCTACCTGTGGTTCAACGGCAGCAACGAGTACCGCTACATCTTGGGCGACCCGATTGCCCAGAGCGGCCCGACCTACATCAACAAGCCGGCCGGCTCCATTGCCGATCCGAAGGCGCGCATCTTCCCCTTCAAAGTGCACACCGCAAAGCAACCCTATGACAAGGTCAACGGCTACCTGCTGCAGCCGGTTACTGCGGGAAAAGGCGGTTTCTGGACCACCTTTGACTGGAACAAGTCGTTTGAGATGGCCGCACCCATCACCGGGCTGGCCTACAGCGGCCAATACGGCTTTACCGAAACCGTCATGTACTGGGCCACCACCCACATGGTGCAGGACTCGGACGCTGCGCTGCATTGCGATGACTGCCATAACGCCGGCGGCAAACGCGACTCTGCAAACCCGGCGCGACTGGATTGGAAAGCGCTGGGTTACCCCGGTGACCCCGTGCAGTGGGGCGGAAGGAGGCTGAAATGAAAACGTCCAACCGTTACCGTCTGCTGCGCTGGGGCAGCCTGGGGCTATTGCTGGCCGGAGCCGTGGTGTGGAGCGCCGCGCAAGCGGCGAGCCCAGACCTAAAGACCATGCACCCGCCGATGGCCCTGCTCGATGCGCAAGGCGTAAGCGTGTTGAAGTCCGGGCAGGCCGTGTCGACCCTCAAGACCTGCGGCCAGTGCCACGACGCCAGCTACATTGCCAGCCACGCCTTTCATGCCGACCTGGGTTTGAGCCAGTTTGCCGCGCCAGCCCAAGGTAGCTGGAATGCGAGCAACGGCTACTTCGGCCGCTGGGACCCGCTGCGCTACCGTTACCTGACGCTGGCGGGGGATGAACTGCTGGACCTTTCTACTCCGGCCTGGTTAATGGCCAACGGCCAGCGTGTGGTGGGCGGCGGGCCTGCCAACACGGCACGCAATGGCCAGCCGCTGCAGGCGCTGGCACCCAACGCGAACGACCCCGAAGCCTCGATTCTGTCGGCGGATGGCAAGCGCGCGGCCTGGGACTGGAAGGCCTCGGGCACGATGGAGATGAATTGCTTCCTGTGCCACATCGCCAAGCCGAATCTGGCTGCGCGGGCCGAGGCCATCAGCGCCGGCCGCTTTGGTGATGCCAACACCGCCACACTGCTCGGACTGGGCATTGTGGAATCTGGTGGTGGCAAGGCCAAAGGCTGGAGCTGGAACCGCGCCGCGTTTACCGCCGATGGCCTGCTCGACAGTCGCAAACTGGCGGTGCAGGACCCCAGCAACGCCAATTGCGCTGCCTGCCATGGCGAGGCCCATCCGGGCGGCAGCACGCCGATTCAGGTGAGCGCCTGCGATCTGGATCAACCCCAGACGGCCACTACCGGCCAGGTGGTTTCCGGTCAGCGCATCAAGCTCTCGGGCGTGAACCTGGCCAACAAGGAAAGCCTGAACCGTTCCTGGGACGTACACGCGGAACGCCAGTTGCAATGCACCGACTGCCACCACGCACGCAACAACCCGGCGCATGCGCGCGGGGATCTGGGCAACCGCCCATCGCACCTGCGCTATGACCCGCGCACGGTGGATATTGCGGAGTACCTGCAAAAGCCCGATCACGATCTGGCCCGCGGCCCCGGTGCCCGCAGCCATGCGACCGCGGTACCGCAGGGCGACATGCGCCGCTGCGACACCTGCCACGATGCCGCCACCCATTCCACCTGGTTGCCCTATGTGTCCACCCACATGGCTGCGCTGGCCTGCGAGACCTGCCACATTCCGCAACAACATGCACCCGCCATCCAGACCTACGACTGGACCGTGCTCACCGCGAACGCCCAACCTGCCAAGACCTGCCGGGGCGTGCAGGGTGAGCCGGGCAACGTGAAGTCGCTGGTGGAAGGCTATGTGCCGGTTTTGCTGGCACGCGGCGAGGCGCAGTCGGGTAACCCGGCCCTGGCACCCTACAACCTGATCACCAGCTTTTACTGGGTGGTGGACGACGTCCAGGGGCGCGCGCGCCCGGTGCGGCTGGTCGACTTGCAGACGGCCTTCTTTGGCAACGGTGACGGCAAAAAGGCGACCGGCCAACGCGCCTACGTCGCTGAAATTTTGACCACCTTTGACACGGACAAAGACGGCACCCTGAGTGCAGCCGAGTTGCGCGTGGACACGCCGCAAAAGCAGGACACGATCAAAGCGCGCCTGCTGGCCTTGGGCCTGAAGAATCCGCGCATGGACGGACAGGTGCAGCCCTATGCCATCAACCACGGTGTGGCGCGCGGTGCGCATGTGCTACGGGATTGCGCGGCCTGCCACAACAAGCAGTCGCGCATGCAGGAAGGCATGGCGCTGGCCAGCTTTGCGCCCGTGCTGCCACGCATGGAAGCGGGCGCCAACGTAACGCCCAGCGGTGATCTGGTGCGCGCAAGCGACGGCGCGCTGCGCTACCAGCCGGTACCCGCGCGCGACGCCCTGTATGTCTTTGGCTCCAGCCGCATTGGCTGGGTGGATGCCATTGGTCTGCTGGCGTTTCTGGGCACACTGGTCGGCGTGAGCGGCCACGGCCTGCTGCGCTACCTGGCCTGGCGCAAGCGTCCGCACCATGCGGAGCCGACCCACCCGGTGCAGATGTATGACGCCTACCGCCGCTTCTGGCATTGGCTGCAAGCCATCAGCATCGTGAGTCTGCTGGCCACCGGCATCGTGATTCACCGCCCCGACTGGTTCGATGCCGATGCGTTCCCGGCCATGGTGACGCTGCACAACGTGCTGGCCGTGCTGCTGGTGGTGAATGCGGCGCTGTCGCTGTTCTACCACCTGGCCACCGAGCGCATGCGGGAGTACCTGCCGCGTCCGCAGGGCTTTATCAACGACTCGATGCGCCAGAGCGCCTACTACCTGTCGGGCATCTTCAAGGGCGAGCCGCATCCATTTGAGAAGAGTCCCGATGACCGCATGAACCCGATCCAGAAGCTCACCTACTTCGGCATCCTGAACGTGCTGCTGCCGCTGCAAATTGCGACCGGCGCGCTGATCTGGGGTGCGCAGTACCGGCCTGATCTGGTGGCCCTGCTGGGTGGTTTGCCGGTGATTGCACCTTTGCACGCGCTGGCCGCCTGGTTCTTTGCTACCTTTATCGTCGGTCACGTCTACCTCACCACCACCGGCCCCACACCGATGGAGGGCATCCGCGCCATGGTGACCGGTGTCGAGGAAGTGGAAGACCATGCCTAGTCCAATCTTTGGGAGATCCGTATGAACGCAATCCGATCACTCTTTCGCCGCCCGGAGAAGGCCTACCTGCACCCCTACCTGGCGGGCGCCATTCTGGGTGTGGTGCTGTTTATGGCCTTTTTGCTGACCGGTAACGGCCTGGGCTCATCGGGCGCTACCAGCCGGATCGATGCGGCGCTGGTGGATTTGGTGGCACCGGCCCATGTGGACCAGACGCCTTACCTGCTCAAGATGGCCGGCGGCGACAAGAACCCGCTCGATGACTGGATCGTTCCGGTGTTCTTTGGTGCCTTGCTGGGCGGCTTTGTGTCAGGCGTGTGGAATGGCCGCTTCAAGCTGGTGACCAACAAGGGCCCGCGCATCTCCAACCGTACGCGCTGGATCATGGCTTTTCTGGGCGGCATGATTTTTCTATACGGCGCGCGCATGGCACGCGGTTGCACCTCGGGGCAGGCACTGTCGGGCGGTGCCACGCTGGCGGCCGGTTCGTGGGTCATCATGCTGGCCATCTTTGCCGGGGCCTATCTGCTTGCGTACTTTGTGCGCAAGCTCTGGACTTGAACGCATGCCTACCGTCCGATCCCTCAGGAGCAGACCATGAGCTTTCCCCTTGATTCCCTTTCCGCCGTCAGTGCGGCCAACCCCTGGTCGTACCTGGTGTTCGGTCTGGTCGGCTTTGCCTTTGGCCTCACGCTGGAGATGGCCGGTTTTGGCGACTCCCGCAAGCTGGCCGGGCAGTTCTACTTTCGCGAACTCACCGTGTTCAAGGTGATGTTCACCGCCATTGCCGTGGCCCTCGTGCTGCTGTTTGGCTCTGTGGGCCTGGGCGTGATTGACTTCAGCCATGTATGGGTCAACCCCACCTACCTGGACTCGGGTTTGCTGGGCGGCCTGATCATGGGCGCGGGCTTCATCATTGGCGGCTTCTGCCCGACCACTTCGTTGGCATCGGCCTCCAGCGGGCGTATCGACGGCATGATGTTTATGGCCGGCGGCTTCGTGGGCGCCTTCCTGTTTGGCGAGACCGAGCAACTGTTTGACGGCTGGTACAACAGCGCGGGCTACCTGGGCCGGCTGACGCTGGATCAGGTGTTCAACACCACCGCTCCGATGGTCGTCGTGGTGATCGTTCTGGTGGCGCTGGCGCTGCTGTGGGGAGCCGAGCAGATCGAGAGGGTGGTGGCCAACAAGGATCTGTCGCGCGAACCCGCACTGCGCAAGTTCGGTGCGCTGGCGCTGGCGCTGATGGCCTTTGGGGTGGTGCTGATTGGCACACCCTCACTGGAATCGCGCTACGAGAGTGCGCAGTTTAAACGCAGCGAGCCGGCCCTGACGGCGGGTACGGCCAAGCCGGCTATGGGCGCTGCCTCTGCACCCGCGCCGGTGGCCCAAAGCACGGCGCCGGCGGCCAAGCCACAAATGGTCACCCGCACGCTCCGTGCCGATGACATGCTGACGGCACGCCTGGTGCATGTCACGCCAGCCGAGGCGTTCAAGGCACGCTTTCAACAGTCGATCAAGCCCGTTTATCTGGATGTGCGCAGCGAGGCCGACTTCAATCTGTACCACATGGCTGGTGCCATCAACGTACCGCTGCCACAACTGCAGAGCAAGGTGCCCGCGCTGCTAACCGAGCCACCGGCCAACACGGTGTTTATCGCGATCGGCAACGATGAAAAAATGGCGACCCAGGCCTGGAAGCTACTGGTCGCCAACCGGGTGCCGAATGTCTACATTCTTGAAGGCGGTGTGAACCAGTGGATTGCCACCTTCGGTGCCGAAGACCCGGGCCTCAAATCCCTTGCCAAGGCCGAAGACGACCAATTGCGTTACGCCTTCACCGCCGCGCTGGGAGATCGCTACAAGTCTTGTGCGCCGAGCCCGATCGAGTACGAAAAGCTCAGCTTCGAGCCACGCATCGTGCTGCAGCTCAAGCGCGACAAGGGTGGTGGCGGATGCGGCTGATACCGATACGGGGAGCGCTCGCCTCAACCTGGCGTGGTACGTCGGATTGCCGCCATTGCGCGGTGCGCGAAATGGCTTTGTTTGCTGATTTGAATGAAGCCGACTTTGACCACATCCACGCACCGATTGATGATCTGGACTACCAAGCCGGCGCCGAGCTGACCCAGGAGGGGGGCGCTGCCAATGGGCTCTTTACCGTGCGCTTGGGCATGGTCAAACTGGTGCGCACCACCAATGACGGGCGCGAGCGCATCGTGCGCGTCATGCGGCAGGGTGATGTGATCGGCCTCGAAGCCCTGGTGCAGGGCAAATATGAAACCACGGCGGTGGCGCTAACGGCTTTGTCGGCCTGTCGCATTCCGCTGGAAATTGTTCAAAACCTGGCGACCCAGTCACCCCGCTTGCACCAGAACCTGATGAAAAAGTGGTCGCACAACCAGAAGGAATCAGAAGACTGGCTGGCGGACCTGAACTACGGAACCGCACGCCAGCGCGTGGCGAATTTCATCCTCAAAATGCGCAGCAATGCCGACACCCAATTGTCAACGCTGTTCAACCGCGAGGACATGGGGGCCATGCTCGACCTGAAGATGGAAACCGTCAGCCGCGAAGTGAGCTACTTTGTGCGCGAGGGCATTCTGGAGCCGTTGGACAAGCAGGGCAGGGCCTACCGCATCCTTCGGCAAGAAGGGCTGACCGAAGCCTAGGCCCCGGCGGGTTTACTTGGCGTCTTTGGCGGCCGACTCATTCATCTTGTTCGTAAAGAACTTGACGAAAAATACGCCCATGCCCAGCATGAATACGATGCCGCTGATGCTCATGATTCCGTAGTCGGTACTAAACAGGTCGTGAATCAATTTCATGGTGTTCTCCTCAGTGAAGTGGCGCCAGTGTGGGCGCCTTGCGGGCAGAAGCGGGTGATTTAAATCAATGCATGTCGCCTCTCTCAGCATTGTTTGATATCTATCAAACTGGCCGTGCCTGCACTACCATGCGACGGACCCCTCCGTAGTCGCGGTGGCACGAAAGGCTTTATGCAATCCACGCTGATATCGCTCTGCGTTGCTCTGGGCATTGGCCTGCTGGTGGGAGCCGAGCGCGAGCGGCGCAAGTCGAGTAGTCCGGACCGAAGCGCCGCTGGCATCCGCACCTTTGCCATCACCTCCATTCTGGGTGCGGTGGCCATGCTGCTTGGAGGCGTTGCGCTGCTGGCGCTGGCGGTGCTGGTTACGGCAGGAGCCGCGATGGTGGCCTACCGCAGCAACCCCAAATTGGACCCGGGGCTCACCACCGAGTTTGCGTTGGTGCTGATGTGCATGTTGGGTGGACTGGCGGTGCAGGACGCCTTGCTCGCGGCTGGCGTTGGGGTGCTGCTTGCGCTCTTGTTGGTGGCCCGCACCTGGTTTCATCACGTCGTGCGCAACCTGCTGACCGAGCAGGATTTGCAGGACGCTTTCATCTTCGCTGCCATGGTGCTAATCGTGATGCCGCTGGCGCCCGATCAGTACATGGGCCCGTTCAATGCACTGAATCCCCGCAGCCTGATGACGCTGGTGGTGGCAGTGATGGCGATCAGTGCCGCCGGTTATGTTGGGGGCCGTTGGCTCGGGCCGCGCTATGGCTTGCCGCTGGCCGGGTTTGCTGCAGGTTTTGTTTCCAGCACCGCGACAATTCACGCCATGGGCCAACGCGCATCGGCAAGCCCCGCGCTTATGGGGCCAGCGGTAGCCGGGGCGGTGCTGTCGTCCATTGCCACCATCGTGCAAATGTCCTTGCTGATTGGCCTGGTGCAACCGGCCTTGTTGCGCTCCTTGGCACTGCCCTTGGCGGCAGGCGGTGGGGCAGCAACGCTGTATGGAGTGGTTTATCTGGTGCGTGGCAGCAAGGATGCGTCAACAGCCCCCATGGGACCAGAAAAAGGCCGCGCCTTTAGCGTCACCGCATCGTTGGTTTTTGCACTGGTACTGGCTTGCGTGGTGATGATTTCAGCCGGACTGAATGCGGCCTTGGGTGAACAGGGCCTGGTGCTTGGCGCGCTGGTCAGCGGCTTGGCCGATGCGCATGCCACGGCGGCCTCCACGGCATCGCTCATGGCCTCTGGAAAAATTCTGGCGGAGCAAGCCGTTTTGCCCATTCTGTTGGGTCTGACCGCCAACACCCTGACCAAGTCTGTGGTGGCATGGAACTCAGGTGGCGCGGCCTACGCCCGTCAGATTATTCCGGGTCTTTTGTGGATGATGCTGGCGGTTTGGGGCGGGTACTGGGCGGCACGTTGACCGTGCCGACAGCACGTTAGGCCGCCTGCGGGAAGTCGACCTGTACCTGAAGCCCGAGCCCCTCGGGGCCTGCGTCCAGAGAGATTT
>CAKZJN010000015.1 GCA_936943465.1 uncultured Rhodoferax sp. | reverse complement strand
TTGGCGTCACAGCGGAACGAGCCTTCTTGCATATTGCCGTCGCAAATGCCGATCCAGGTCACGATCTTGTGCAACTCTTTGGCGTAAGCCACGGCCTCGGCGCTGGAGCGCATGTCGGGCTCGGTCACGATTTCCAGCAGCGGGGTGCCGGCACGGTTCAGGTCGATACCGCTCTGGCCAATGAAGTCTTCGTGCAGCGATTTGCCGGCGTCCTCTTCGAGGTGAGCACGCACCAGGCGCACCGCCATTTTTTTCTCACCCAGAAAGAATTCGACCAGACCACCCTGCACCACCGGAATCTCAAACTGACTGATCTGGTAGCCCTTGGGCAGGTCGGGGTAGAAGTAGTTTTTGCGCGCAAAAATGCTGCGCGGTGCGATGTGCGAACCAATGGCCAGTCCGAACTGAATCGCGCGTTCTACCGCGCCCTTGTTCATTACCGGCAGGGTGCCCGGCAGGGCCAGGTCCACGGCGCAGGCCTGGGTGTTGGGCTCGGCACCGAAGGCGGTGGAAGCGCGCGAAAAAATCTTCGATTGCGTCGAGAGTTGTGCGTGGGTTTCAAAGCCGATGATGACTTCGTATCCGCCAACCAGCGGCGCATCCGGGCGGTCCAAAAGAGTGGGGGCTGTCATATCAAAATCCTGCGGGCTTGGCCAGATGAAAGTCGGTGGCTTGCTGGAAGCGGTGGGCGGCATTCAAAAGCTGCGCTTCCTTGAAGTAGTTGCCGATCAACTGCATGCCAATCGGCAGGCCTTGGTCTTGCGCCGTGTTCGAAAAACCAACCGGCAGACTCATGCCGGGCAAACCGGCCAGCGAGGCGGGCAGGGTGAAGATGTCGGCCAGGTAGTTGGCCACCGGGTCGTCCGACTTTTCGCCCAGCTTCCACGCCACGGTGGGGGCTACCGGGCCGGCAATCACGTCGCATTCCTTGAAGGCGTTTTGGAAGTCGTCGGCAATCATGCGGCGGATCTTTTGCGCCTGCAGGTAGTAGGCGTCGTAGTAGCCGTGCGACAGCACGTAGGTGCCAATCATGATGCGGCGCTGCACTTCCTCGCCAAAGCCTTCGGAGCGGGTCTTTTTGTACATGTCGGCCAGGTCGGCGAACTGCGCTGCACGGTGGCCGAACTTCACGCCGTCAAAGCGGCTCAGGTTGCTCGACGCCTCGGCCGGCGCAATGATGTAGTACACGGGAATCGACAGCTCGGTGCGCGGCAGTGTGATGGGCACCAGCTTGGCTCCGAGCTGCTCGTATTGCGCCAGCGCCGCGTTGACCGCTGCGCGCACGTCATCGGCCAAGCCGTCACCAAAAAACTCTTTGGGAACGCCGATGCGCAGGCCTTCAATCGAATCATTCAGATTGCGGCGGTAGTCTTCGGCGGGCACGTCGAGCGAGGTGGAGTCGCGGTCCAGATCGGGGCCGCAGAGCGCGCTCAGCAGCAGCGCGCAGTCTTCGGCATTGCGCGCCATGGGGCCGGCCTGGTCCAGGCTGGAGGCAAACGCCACCATGCCGTAGCGCGAGGCGCGGCCGTAGGTCGGTTTGATGCCGGTGATGCCGCAAAACGATGCGGGCTGGCGAATTGAGCCGCCGGTGTCGGTGCCGGTCGCAGCCGGTGCCAGCCGTGCTGCCACTGCCACCGCGCTGCCGCCCGAAGAGCCACCCGGAATGCGGTCGGTGTTCCATGGGTTGCGCACGGGGGCGGGGGCCTCGTGGCCGACCGGCGCGACGGCGGAGTTTTCGTTGCTGGAGCCCATGGCGAATTCGTCGCAGTTGAGCTTGCCCAGCGTGACCATGCCGGACTGCGCCAGCTTGGCAACCACGGTGGCATCAAACGGCGAGCGGTAGCCCTTGAGCATGCGCGAGCCGGCGGTGGTGGTGAAGTCTTTGGTGACAAAGATATCTTTGTGGGCTACCGGAACGCCTTCGAGCGCGCCCGCCGTGCCTTGGGCCAAGCGGGCGTCGGCGGCAGCAGCCTGGGCCAGCGTGGCTTCCGGGTTGAACTCTACATAGGCGCCCAGTTCACCGTGGGCCTGCGAGCGGGCCAGGAAGTGCTGGGCGGCTTCCACGGCGGAAATCTGCTTGCTGGCCAGCGCGCTGGCCAGTTGTTGCACGCTAAGGTCGTGCAGGGCGGTTTGAGACAGTGTGGTCATTGCGTGCGGCCTTATTCGATCACCTTGGGCACCAGGAACAGTCCGTTTTGGACTTCCGGCGCACTCTTCTGGTTGGCTTCACGCTGGTTCGGTTCGCTGGCGACGTCGTCCCGCAGGCGCAGGGCGATATCGCCGATGGCGGCAACCGGGTGCGCCAAGGGCTCAACGCCGGTGGTGTCGACTGCACGCATTTGTTCCACGATGTCGAAAAAGCTGTTGATTTGGCCCAGCAGGCGTTCGCTGTGGGCCGGACTCAACTCCAGGCGCGCCAGATTGGCAATGCGCGCGATGTCGGAAGATGTCAGTGACATGAATGAAGTAAGGTTGAAAGCAAAGGTAAATACGCGCCGAACGGGAGTCAGGGGGCAGGGATTTCCCGGACGATGGGTTATTATCCTGCCTTTGGCCGAATGAGCGCACACGCGCCAGTTGGAAGGCCATAACCACCGCTTTTTACGATAAAACAAGGCGATAGCTGGGCGAAGCCCCATTTGTGCCTGAGAGGATTTGTGATGTTTGGAAATTTTCGTCGGTATTTTTCTACCGACCTCGCCATCGACCTTGGCACCGCGAATACCCTGATTTTTGTACGCGACAAGGGGATTGTTCTGGATGAGCCTTCGGTCGTTGCCATCCGCCACGAAGGCGGCCCCCAGGGCAAAAAGACGATTCAGGCCGTAGGTCGTGAAGCCAAGGCCATGTTGGGCAAAGTGCCCGGAAATATTGAAGCCATTCGCCCCATGAAGGACGGCGTGATTGCCGACTTCACGGTGACCGAGCAGATGCTCAAGCAGTTCATCAAGATGGTGCATCCGCGCGGCATTCTGAAGCCCAGCCCGCGCATCATCATTTGCGTGCCCTGCGGTTCTACCCAGGTCGAGCGCCGTGCCATCCGCGAAAGCGCACTGGGCGCCGGCGCCAGCGATGTGTACCTGATTGAAGAACCCATGGC
>CAKZJN010000014.1 GCA_936943465.1 uncultured Rhodoferax sp. | reverse complement strand
TAAGCCAATGACCTCGCCGTCCTGCCGGTTGGGAATGTAGTGGGCCAACGCATGGCGCACCTTGCCATCCGGCGCCTTGATGTCACGCTCGAACATGACGTGCTCTCCCGCCAGACAGCGCTCCAGGTACGGTCGATTTGCCTCCAGCAATTCCGCACCCAAGACGTCACGCAGGTGCACGCCCTGTAGGGATTGGAGTTCACAACGGAAAAAGTCGGCGTACGCCTTGTTGGCAAACACATTGCGCAAACTGGCATCCCAGCAACCCACCATGGACGGCAAAGCATCCACAATTTGCCGGAGCATGCCGTTGGACAGGCGCGCGCTCTGGTGCTGCGTGCGGGCCACCGTGCGCAACGCAATTTCGCGCAGGGCGGAATTCGCCATTTCGGTTACCAGTTCCACGTCTTGCGCCGACCAGGTGCGGGGCTTGCGATCCATCACACACACGCTGCCCAGCGTGTTGCCGGCTTCCGTGCGCAATGGGGCGCCCAGGTAAGCCCGCATGCCCAGGGTTTGGACCCCTGGAAGCTGCTGGAAGACATCCGAGCGCAGCGTGTCTTCAATGACCAGGGGCTGATCGGTCAGCAAATTGAATTGGCACGGCGTACGGTCACCCACCTCGCGCGCCGTCGCCACGGGCGCTTCCATGCCGGTCTGGCTCAGGTAAAAGTCCCGCTCGGCATCAACCAGCGACAAAAAGGCCACAGGAGCCCCGACCGCCTTGGCCAGCAATGCGGTGATCTTGTCAAACGCAGCAATCGGCGGGTGGTCCAGCAGGCCGGTTTGTATGAGCTCTTGAAGTCGGTCGGGATTGGTTCTGGCCGCATCTATCGCGTCCACACCTGGAAAAGGAAACTCTTGCATTGCACGTTGGTTTTGTTTTGCACTGGCGTTCCCTCAGCCTCTCGACCGCAACCCCTCACTGCTTTGAACATCATTTCTTATGGAAGCTTAAGATTTTCCGGACTTGTAACGCGAAGTGCAAACCATCGAAAAAAACGAAAGAGAGGTTTCATTTTTATCGTTTCAACGATCGGCCTAGGCGGCTGGAACACTGCCTGCCCAGACCCGCATCAAAGCCCGGTAAATCTCTACCGGCGGGGTGGGCTTGGGAATGAAATCATTCATGCCAGCCTCGGCGCAGAGTTGCCGGTCTTCGGTAAAGGCGTTGGCGGTAAAGGCAATCACCGGCGTGTTTTTATGCCAATCCATTTTCCGGATGGACCGCGTCGCCTGCAGTCCGTCCATGACGGGCATTTGGATGTCCATCAGGATCGCGTCGTAGCGGTTGTGCTGTGCCAGCTCCACAGCGGACTTGCCATGCACCGCCACATCCACCCGCATACCCACCTCTTCCAGAACGATGTGGGCAATTTCGCGGTTGATTTCTTCGTCCTCCACCAGCAGCACGCGCTTGCCCTGGTGCTCTTGCCGAAGGCTTGCTTCGGCCCGTTCTTCATTCTGAATGGAAGGCCAAGCATTCACCGGGCTCTTCTTGAGCAATACCGCCGTGAACCAGAACGTGCTGCCCCAGCCCAACTGGCTCTCCGCGCCGGCTTCGCCCCCCATGCGCTCCGCAATCTTGCGGGTAATGGTGAGCCCCAGACCGGTGCCGCCGTATCTGCGGGTAATGCTGTTGTCGGCCTGTTCAAAGGCATTGAACAAGCGGGGCAACGCATCGGGAGCTATGCCGACGCCTGTGTCTTGCACCTCAAAGCGGACTTTGACCGACTGCAGGGTTTCGTGTTCACCAATGACCCGCAAACGGACCGACCCGCGCTGGGTGAACTTGATGGCATTGCTGACGTAGTTGAGCAGCGCCTGCTGGATCCGGGTGGCATCGCCGATGAAACCGCTGTCTTTCACATCGCAGTGCAGCTCCAGCGTCAGGCCTTTGGCTCGCACGCTCTCCCCCACCATGGCCTGCACATTCGCGAAGATGTTCTCCAGGCTGATCGGCTGCTGCTCCAGCGTGAACTTGCCGGCTTCGATTTTGGACAGATCAAGCACGGCCGTAATGATGTTGAGCAAGTGCCGGCCGGCCGACTCTATTTTGTTGAGGCGGTCTTCCTGCTCGGCGTTAACCCCGGAACGGCGCATCAGGTAGGTCATTCCGGTGATGGCATTCAGGGGCGTTCTGATCTCGTGGCTCATATTGGCCAGGAAGGCGCTCTTGGCGCGGTTGGCGCTTTCGGCCGCATCTTTTGCGTTCTGCAGCGCAGCGGCGTGCTCCAGCACCTGCAACTCCAAGGTCCGGTCGACCACCAGAACCACCGAGCGCTCTGCCTGCTTTGCGGTGGAATGCAGGTTGAGGACATGCAGATCGCACGGCAGCGCGTGCCCGTCATCGCCGAATAAGGACGCCTTGGTCACCACCACCACACCGGACCCCTTGTTGCCGTGCAGTACCGAAACCAGCTCCTGCTGCTTGGGCCCTTGCATGTACCGCAGCAGGGAGTAGTGCTGCTTCAGGTGGCCCAGTCGCAAGCCCAGCAGGACATTGGCCTGGCGGTTGCTTTCAAGAATCCAGCCATTGGCATCCAGCAGCACCGCAGGCAAGGGCAGGTCATCAAACAATGAGCGGTACTTTTCCGCCGCCAGCGCCAAGTCGGTCTGGCTTTGCTGAAGCTGCTGGTTTTGCATTTCCAGTTCGGTCTGGTGGATTTGCAACTCCTCCAGCAACTGCACCGTCACAGGCGTCTCCGACGCACTGGAAAAGCCGTCCAGCTCGCCGAACTTGGAATTGGCGACAACCCTTTCCGCTTCCTCCCGGAGTTGGGTGAGATTCACATTACCCGTCACGTTTCTACCTTCTGTTTCACTCAAATTAATAGCATTCAGGCATGCCACTTGGATATGTTCATGTGGCTGACCACTGCGCCAAAGGCGCTGCCAACCACCGGGGTCACATTCATCACAAACCAGCGCGTTTCCGTGGGCGAATGGCAGGGGTACTCCATGGAGAACGTGGGCAGGGTGCCCTCCAGCACGCCACGCAGGCCGCGTGCCGCTCGTGTGGCGTCATCGTCAGTACCCGCAGAGTGGCAGGCCTCCAGGTAATTCACCCCGACACCGCTTCGGGAAAGATCGGCATCGCCGTTGGCCGCTGCAAAGCGGCGCCAGGCTGCATTCACCATGACAATCCTGCCGGCCGGGTCGACCACCGCCACGTGTTCGGGCAAGGCATCCACCACCGTTTGAAGCCGCTTGGCATCATGGAAATCGGTGACATCCACAAACGAGGCAACGGCCCCACGCACCGACGTCGACGGCACGGTATAGGGCAGGATGCGCATGAGGTAGGTACGCTGACCGCCCTTTTTTTGCACCTCCCGCTCGGTCATCCGGTCGGTGAGCAGCGTGTGCTCCAGATCCTGGATCAAGCCGTCGTAATCGAGCACGTGCTGAATGTCATCCAGATTGCGTCCCACATCGGACTCCCGCAACTTGAAGAGCTGGACCGCATCCGGGCTAAAGCGGGTGATGTGCAACTGGGAATCCACAAACACGGTGGCCAAATTGGCAGCCTTTGCCAGGCTGTCGAGGTCGGCATTGACACGGTTCAGGATCTGCATGCGCTCCTGGAACTCGGCATTGACCGTGCTCATTTCCTCATTCACCGACTGCAGTTCTTCATTCGAGCTCTGCAACTCCTCGTTGGAGGCCATCAGCTCTTCGTTGGTGGCCTGCAATTCCTCGTTGGAGGTTTCAAGCTCCTCGATGGTGGCTTGCAGACTTTCGCGGGTTGCCGCCAGTTCACGTTCCAGCGTGTGCACCCGCGCCATGGTTTCAGTGTCCACATCCACCGGGCTGGCCGTTTCCGATTGCGCCCTGTCTTCAATGTGAAAACTCATCAGCGTCATCGACTCGTTGCTGGGCACCTTCAGCGGTTGCACCGAAATGGAAACGCTGTGACGCTCACCGTCCACCAGCGTCACCTCGACGGGATCGGAGGTCAGCAGCACCTTGTCGCGGGCCACCTTGTACAGCAGGGCAGACGCCACCGGCACCAGCGTCTCGGGCAGCAAGCGGGGGATCTCCAGGCTGGCGGTGCCCTCGCGAAGCCGGAAGTACGTGCTGATATCGCCATACAGATGCACCACCTCATGCGCCTCATTGACGATCATGGAGGGCGGCGCAAAGCGCGACAGCAGGGCCGCGACCCCCAGATCCGCCAAGCCCCCGTCGGGTGCGCGCTGGGGACGGGTCTTGCGCCCCGAGTCGGTCAGGGCGCGCTGGTATGGAATGGAGGCTTTGCGATCCAGGAAGGGCAGCGACGAGGCGCCCTTGCGGACATAGAGTTTTTGCTTTGCGTCCAGCACGTGCAGCCCGTCGTTGTCCACCGACAAGGCTTCACTGGAGCCCAGCAACAGCGCGCCACCATCCTTGACCGCATATTGCAAACCACGCAGAACGCGCTCCTGCGCCGCCGACTTGAAGTAGATCAGCGTGTTGCGGCACACCACGAGATCCATCTTGGTGAAGGGCGGATCGAATAGCAGGTTGTGGCGTGCAAAAACAATGCACTGGCGTACCTCGTTCTTGACCACAAAGGTGTC
>CAKZJN010000013.1 GCA_936943465.1 uncultured Rhodoferax sp. | reverse complement strand
GCCTTTGCCCTGACCGAAGGCTCGGAACAGCGTGCGCCCATGGGGCAAGCCGTGATCGGTGGCGTCATCACCTCGTCCCTGTTGACGCTGGTGGTGGTGCCGGTGGTCTATTGCTACATGGATGATCTGGCGCAATGGGCCCGTCGGGTTTTAGCCCCCGGCAAAAACACAGTCAATTAAAATTGCTTACAATCCTTTTATATACCCCCTAGGAGTATTTTTATGCCTTCCCTGAACGTCCAAACCGCCCGCTTCAACATGATCGAACAGCAGATCCGCCCCTGGAACGTGCTGGACGCCGGTGTTCTGGAATTGCTGGCGTCCATGCGCCGCGATGCTTTCGTGGCCGATGCGCACAAGGCGCTGGCCTATGCCGACCTGGAAATCCCGCTGGCTGGAGGCCAGTGCATGCTGGTGCCCCGCCTGGAAGCCCGTCTGCTGCAAGACCTGGGTGTGAAAAAGACCGACAGCGTGCTGGAAATCGGCACCGGCTCCGGCTTTCTGACCGCCCTGCTGGCGCATCAGGCTGCCCGCGTTCTGTCGCTGGAACTGGTCCCCGAACTGGTGGCCTTTGCCAAGAGCAACCTCGACAAGGCCGGTATCACCAACGCCGATGTGCGCCAGGCCGATGGCTCCCAGGGCGCTGCGGCCCAGGGCCCGTTTGACGTGATCGTGCTGGGCGGCTCGGTCGCCCAGGTGCCGCACAACCTGCTTGAGCAACTCAAGGTCGGTGGTCGTCTGGCAGCCGTGGTGGGCGATGAGCCCGTCATGCGCGCCACCATCGTGACCCGCACCAGCGCAACCGACTTCCGCACCTCGGAACCCTGGGATTGCGACGCACCGCGTTTGCAAAACTTTGCCGAGCCGTCACGCTTCAACTTCTGATTTCTTTCACACTCCCAAGCCTATGATTTCTCAATTCCGCCCCAAAGACCTCGCAACCTGGTTGGCTCAAGTGCGCCCACAGGGTGAACCGGTGGTGCTCGATGTGCGCGAGCCGTCTGAGTTGGCGGTTGCGAGCATCAAGGCCGATGGTTTTACCTTGCTCACGATACCCATGGGCACGGTCCCGGTGCGTCTGGCCGAATTGGACCCCAAGCGGCCGATTGCCTGCATCTGCCACCACGGTGGACGCAGCATGCAGGTCGCCCACTTTCTGGCCAGCCGGGGTTTTGACAACGTAGCCAATATTGCCGGCGGCATCCATGCCTGGTCTGCGGAGCTGGACCCCAGCATCGCAACCTATTGAAGCGTTTGAAGCCGCCCGTTTACTGTCTTACTGAAAGTTCCCCATGACCCGCACCTCCCCGCTTAACCGCTCGACCCTGTTGCCTTTGCTGGTGGCGTTGGGCGCCGCCTTTTCCGGAACGGCGCAGGCCCAAAGCCTGGTGGAGTTGTTTGATGCGGCCAAGTCGTTCGACGCGACCTACCAGTCGGCACGCTCGCAAGCCCAGGCGACCCTTGCCAAGGGCGAACAGGCACGCGCCGGACTGCTGCCCAGCGTCGGACTGGACGCCTCGGCGACCCAGTCGTCACAAGACAGTTCTTTGAGCTCCCAGAATGGCAAGAGCATTGGGATTCAAAGCGCCAAGATATCCGCCAAGCAACCGCTGTTTAACCTCGCCAATACGGCCGTTGCCGAACAGGGCAAGAAGTCGGCGGCTCTGGCGCAATTCCAGTTGCAAGCAGCCGAGCAAGACCTGATCGTGCGGGTCAGCCAGGCCTATTTTGATGTGCTGGCGTCCACCGACAGTCTCACCACCATTCGCAGTCTGAAGGCGGCGACAGCCGAGCAACTGGCCTCGGCCAAGCGCAACTTTGAGGTGGGCACCTCCACCATCGTCGACACCCGGGATGCCCAGGCGCGCTACGACCTCGTCGTGGCACAGGAACTGGCCGCCGAAAACGACCTGCGGGTCAAGTCACTGGCACTGGACCAACTGGTGGGCAAGAGCGGCACAGCGCCCAAAGCCCTGCGCGCGCCGGTGCAACTGCCTGCGGTGCAGCCTACCGACGTGGGCCCCTGGGTCGAACAGTCCGAAGCCAACAGCCCCGCCGTCCAGCAGGCCCGCATTGCCCTGGAAGTGGCCCAACTGGAAACCCAAAGGGCCGAATCCGGTCACAAGCCCACGCTGGACCTGATTGGCAGCTATGGCATCACCAACAACACCGGCAGTACCCAATTCAACTCTGACTACAGCACCAATGTGGCCACAGTCGGGCTGACCTTTAACCTGCCCCTGTTTGCCGGCTATGCCATCCAGAACCGTGTGAAGGAAACGCTGGCCCTGGAAGACAAGGCCCGCAGCGACCTTGAGGCCGCCAAGCGCGCTGTGGCGCAGGGCACACGCGCCGCCTTCTTCGGTGTGCAAAGTGGTCAGTCACAAGTCAAGGCCTTTGAAGCGGCCGAAACCTCCACCCAAAGTGCGCTCGATGCCAACAAGCTCGGCTACCAGGTGGGCGTGAAGATCAACATCGATGTGTTGAACGCGCAAAGCCAGTTGTTTGAAACCAAGGCCAAACTGGCCAAGGCGCGCTACGACGTGTTGGTAGGTGGGCTCAAACTGCGCCAGGCCAGCGGCGTGCTGAAGTCCGAAGACCTGCAACCGATCAACGCCCAACTGGCGCAATAAGCCCAAGCGGCTGCGCCAGGCCGGAGCTTGGCGCTGGGGCGGTGAAACCGCCCCAACTCAATGGCTGTTTTCTGAAAACTGCAGCAGCAAATTGCGGCAGGTGCCGGCTTGGACCCTATGCGCGATGCTGTCTTTGCTGATTTTGAAAACCAGGTCTTGCGCCAAACGCTGGCTCACAAAGTTGAACTCGACATTCCCCAACCCTGCGCTGGTTCCGGAAAAGTCAAGCGTGTCAGCCTTTTCATCGAAGAGTTTGTGCAAGCCGAAATGCCGGCAATCTCTTGCCATGCGGTCATACGCCGCATGCACCTGGGGCGTACCACCCTGAAGCACGCCCATTACATTGCCGCGCTGGCACAGGAACATTCCGTGAATACCATCCCGCGTATTGTTTTGGGATGAGACCTGAAGAATTCCGGGCAACTCGTGGCCGAATTCATTGGTAAGGCTGCTCACAAAAACCAAATGCGCCAAATTCATTGGTTCCCCCATAGCAACTATGAAAAGTAAATCCGCTGCAAGGGTGCCAGCCCCCCGACAAACGACACGTGCTTGATTGTTCGTAAATCATACTGATTCAGGACACCTTCCGCACCCAAAAATCGAGTTCTCCCTACCCGCCAGCGGCCCTTGGCGGGAGCTGCGTCGACAACTGGCAAAAATGAAAATAGACATTTCAATGGGGTTTGGTACAGTCGCCGCTGAGACCGGCTTGCCGCTAACGACTACAACACGATGACACACCGCATTCCCGCGCGGCGCCAGGCCCTGGCGCTGGCTTTTTCCGCCTTCTTGCCGGCCATTGCGTCGGCCCAAGAAAAGCCTCTGGTCATCGGCGTTTTGAACCAGCAATCGATCAGCAAGACCGCGGAAAAGTGGAACCCCATCCTGCGCTACCTGAGCGAAACCACCGGCCTGCACTTCACCTTGCGCATGGGTCCAACCGTACAGGACACCAATGCCATGATGGGCCGTGGTGAGTTTGATCTGGTGTTCTCCAACCACAACTTCCGTCCCGAATACGACGGCGTGTACAAGGTTCTGGCGCGCTGGAGTGAGCGACCCATTTACTGCGTAATTGCCGTGCTCCAAAGCAGTTCCATCAAGTCGCTGAAGGACCTGCAAGGCAAGCGTGTGGTGTTTCCCTCGCGCAACGCCTTTGTCGGCTATGCGGTGCCGATGGCAGCTTTGAAGCGCGCCAAGATTGCCATCGAACCCAGCTTTGCAGCCCATCAGGAAGGTGCCCTGGCGCAACTCAAGGCCGGTGGCGTAGACGCGGCCGCTGTCAACTCTAGGCTGCTGACGCGTTACGCGGCCTTGAACGGCCTGAACTACCGCGAAATCTATACCTCAGAAGGCTACGCCGACTTGCCGATTTCGGTGCACCCACGGGTGCCTGCCAGTCAAGTCCAAGCCATTCGCCAAGCGCTAACCAGCATGCGGGACAACCCCAAAGCAGCGGAAGCCCTGACAGCCGGCGACTTCGAGGGATTTGTGCCGGCAACCGAGCGCACCTATGAAAACGCCCGCAAGGTCTACAAACTAGGGATTGACTAAGGCGAGGTCAGCCCACCGGCGCGCCCGTGCTAGCCCACCAATGAGCCCAAGGCCTGCAGTGTGCGCTGCGTGGCACCTTGGTGCGTCAGGCTCCAGGTCAACGCAGCACTTCGCGTTCGGTCCAGGCCGTGGATATCAGCCACCAAGGCGCAGGCTCGGCCAACCGCCTCGGCCAAGTCGGCACAGCGCAAAGCCGCCCCATCGGCCTCAGCCATTTCGGCCGCTTGGGCAAAGTTAAAGGTATGCGGTCCCATCAACACAGGACACGCGCAAGCCGCAGCCTCAATCAGGTTTTGCCCTCCCAGCGGTGCAAAGCTGCCGCCAAGCAAGGCCACATCCGCCAGCCCGTAATACAAGGCCATTTCTCCCAGCGAATCACCGAGCCAGATATCGGCCGCCTCCGGCCCCGCTTGCCACGACGAGCGGCGCGACACGCTATAGCCGGCGGCCACAAACAAACTCGCGACCTCGTCAAAACGCTGCGGATGCCGGGGCACGATCAGCCATTGCACGCCGGTCACCGGCCGGGCCCGCAGGGCATCGATCAGCATCTGCTCCTCGCCTTCGCGCGAGCTGGTGAACATCAGCACCGGCTGTGATTGGGCCGCATGCCAACTGCGCCCCTTGGCCAACAAACTGGCATCGGGCGCCGCGTCAAATTTCAAGTTTCCGGTAACCGCTTGCACGGTGGCTCCCAGCGCGCGCAGGCGCGTGGCATCGCTTTCGGTTTGGGCCAGCACCCGGTGCAGGCCGGCATAGGCCGGGCGCGAAAGCCAGCGCAGTTTGAGTGCCTGGTGCATCGACTTTTCGCTCATACGCGCATTCACCAGACACAGCGGTACACCCGCCTCGCTGCAAGCGGCCACCAGGTTCGGCCAAACTTCGGTTTCCATCAGCAGGCCCACACGCGGTCGGAACTGTTGCAAGAACCGCCGCGCAGCCGCCGGCGTATCCCAGGGCTGCCAGACCTGCACATCACCCGGCTGCAGCAAGGCTCGGCCCTGTTCGCGCCCGGTCGCCGTGCCATGCGTCAGCAGCAAGCGCATGCCAGGGTGTTGCGCGCGCAGCGCTGCCACCAACGCCGCAGCCGCCCGCGTCTCGCCGAGCGACACCGCATGCAGCCACACCAAGCGGGATGCGCCCTCCAACGGCTCGGCCGGCTGCTCGTATGCTCCAAAGCGTTCTTCAATGGCCTCGCCATAGCCCGGTTCCTGCACGGCGCGGCGCGCGAGCTTGCGCCGCAGCAAGGGCTGGGCCGCCCACAAGGCCAGCGAATACAGGGAGCGCATCATTGGCACAAGACCGGCGTGCCCAGCGCATCCCAGGCCTGCCAGACAGCGTCCACATCGGGCGTGGGTTGGGCAAACACGCTGACCTGTCGGGCGTTCTGCACGCCGGTGCGCCAGGCGGTGTCAAAGTTATAAATCTGCACATGCGCCAGGCCGAGGGCCACCGCTATGTGGCTGAGGCCGCTGTCCACGCCAATCACCCCGGCGCAATGCGCCATGGTGTCGGTCAAGGCGTCGAGCGACATGGTCGGCCAGACCCAGGCGTCGCTCAGTTCGGCGGCAATTTGCTCGCTTACCGCTTTCTCAGCAGCGCTGCCATGGGCCAGCGCCACACAAAAGCCGCTGTGGTTCAGGCGTTTGCCCAGTTCGATCCATGACGCCAGCGGCCATTCCTTGTCGGCGCGGGAGGTGCCATGCACCAGCGCCACCACCGACTTGCGCGGTGCAAACGGATTGACTGCCGCGCCGGGGTTGGCCAGCAAAGCCCGCTTCTTGCGCTCCTGCGGCGGCTTGGCGGCCAGCGGTCCGGCATGCAACCCAAAAGTTGCCTGGCCCTGCAAGGAATAGCCCAGCGCCTCGGCGCACAACCGCCGCGCGCGCTCCACCGCGTGCACATGCGGCTCCAGCGTGACGGCCTTGTCGGCCACCCAACGCGTGGGCGCTTCGTAACTAGAGCCGTCGGTGCGGTTGGCCATGGCATAGCGCAGGCCGCCCACCTTGGTCTGCGCCAGCCAGACCACCAGCGCCGACTTGGTCAGCCCCTGCAGATCGAGCACGGCGTCGTAAGCCTGGCTCTGCAAATCGGCCTTGAAGGCGGCCCACTCAAAGCGCGTTTGCGCCGAAAAAAGATTCTTGGTCCACTGGCGCAAGGCGCAAGGAATCACCCGCTCCACGCCCTCGCAGCGCGCTACCAGCGGTGCAAAGCTGCGCTCCACCACCCAGTCAATGCGGGCCTGAGGCAGCGCGCGGCGAATGTCCTGCACCGCCGCCATGGCGTGCACCACATCGCCCAGCGACGACAGCTTGACGATCAGGATGCGCGGCGCAGGATGGGACGCCAGACTCAATGCGCAGATTCCTCAAACTTCGCATCGGGCTTAACCGAGCGCAGCAACTCCAGCATGGCGGCCTGAATGCGGTCCAGTGCGGCCTGGGTGTGCCCCTCAAAGCGCAGCACCAGCACCGGTGTCGTGTTGGAGGCGCGCACCAACCCGAAGCCATCGGGCCAGTCCACGCGCAGGCCGTCAATGGTGTTCACGACCGCCGGCGCTGCAAAGTTGGCCTTGG
>CAKZJN010000012.1 GCA_936943465.1 uncultured Rhodoferax sp. | reverse complement strand
GTGGTGGAAGCCGCCCAACCCGCCGCTGCCGCCAAGACCAACTAAGGAGCCGCCTGATGAGCCCCACCTTTAGCCAACTGCCTGACGCCCGGGAGCACGCATGAACGTTTCCGCCTGGTCCATCAAGAACCCCATTCCGGCGGTCATGCTCTTTGTGATGCTGACCTTCGCCGGCATGATTGCCTTCAACTCCATGAAGGTGCAGCAGTTTCCCGACCTGGAGCTGCCCACCATTACGGTGAACGCCTCGCTGCCGGGAGCGGCACCGGCGCAGCTCGAAACCGAAGTGGCGCGCAAGCTCGAAAACGCGATCGCCCCGCTGCAGGGATTGAAAAACATCTACACCAAGGTGCAGGACGGCGGCGTGACCGTGACCGCCGAATTCCGCCTGGAAAAACCCACCCAGGAGGCGGTGGATGACGTACGCAGTGCGGTGCAAGGGGTGCGCAGCGAGTTGCCCTCCGATGTGCGCGACCCGATTGTCAGCAAGATGAACCTCTCGGGAGCCCCGATTCTGGCCTTCACGGTGCGTGCGCCGAGCATGGACGATGAGGCCTTGAGCTGGTTTGTGGACAACACGGTGGCGCGGCGTCTGCTGGGCGTCAAGGGCGTGGGTTCGGTGGTTCGGGTGGGCGGCGTCAGCCGCGAGGTGCAGGTGGCACTGGACCCGATCAAGCTGCAAAGCCTGGGTGCCACCGCCGCTGACATTTCGCGCCAGCTCAAGCAGGTGCAAACCGAAAGTGCCGGCGGCCGTGCCGACCTGGGCGGCAGCGAGCAGCCCATGCGCACCTTGGCCACGGTCAAGAGTGCGGATGAGTTGGCCCGGTTGGAGCTAACCCTGAGCAACGGCCAGCGGCTGCGCCTGTCTGACGTCGCCAGCATCAAGGACACGGTGGCCGAACCGCGCGCACTGGCGCTGCTCAACGGCAAGCCGGTGGTCGGGTTTGAAATCACCCGTAGCAAGGGTGCCAGCGAAGTGGAAGTGGGGGCAGCCGTGCAACTTGCCCTCAAGGAACTCAAAGAGCAGCACCCCGACCTGGAGTTGACCGAAGCCTTCAACTTCGTGCAGCCGGTGGCCGAAGAGTACGAGTCATCCCTGACCATGCTGTTTGAAGGCGGTGTGCTGGCGGTGATTGTGGTGTGGCTGTTTTTGCGCAATGTGCGGGCCACCTTTGTCTCGGCTGTGGCGCTGCCGCTGTCGGCCATTCCGGCCTTTATCGGCATGGCCTACCTGGGCTTCACCGTCAATACCGTGACGCTGCTGGCGCTTTCGCTGGTGGTGGGCGTGCTGGTGGACGACGCGATTGTGGAAGTGGAAAACATCGAGCGCCACCTGAACATGGGCAAGTCGCCTTACCAGGCCGCCATGGAAGCGGCCGACGAAATCGGCCTGGCCGTGATTGCCACCACCTTCACCCTGATTTCCGTCTTCCTGCCCACCGCCTTTATGGCGGGTATTCCGGGTAAGTTTTTCAAGCAGTTCGGCTGGACGGCCGCGCTGGCGGTGTTTGCCTCCCTGGTGGTGGCCCGTGTGCTGACGCCCATGATGGCCGCCTACATCATGAAGCGCAGCCCGCGCCCGCACAAAGAGCCGTTCTGGATGGCTGCCTACCTGCGCGCCAGCAAGTGGGCCTTGAGCCACCGCTGGATCACGCTCGCCGCGGCGGGTGCGTTCTTTATCGGCTCGCTGATGCTGATTCCTTTGCTGCCCAAGGGCTTCATTCCGCCCGACGACAACTCGCAAACCCAGGTGTACCTGGAACTGGCCCCGGGTGCCACCCTGGCCCAGACCCGTGATGCTGCCGAGGCCACGCGCCAGCTGCTGAGCAAGGTCGACCACGTCCATAGCATTTACACCACGATTGGCGGCGGCGCTGCCGGCTCCGACCCGTTCATGCCCGCCGGAACCAGCGAGGTGCGCAAGGCCACGCTGACCATTCTGCTGACCGAGCGAGGCCAGCGCCCGCGCAAACAGGTGATTGAAAACAACATTCGCGCGGCCCTGTCGGACTTGCCCGGCGTGCGCAGCAAAGTAGGACTGGGTGGTTCGGGCGAGCGCTACCAACTGGTGCTAACCGGCGAAGACCCGCACGCCCTGGCAAGCGCCGCCGCAGCGGTGGAAAAAGACCTGCGCACCATTCCTGGTTTGGGCAGCATCACCTCCAGCGCCAGCCTGATCCGCTCGGAGATTGCGGTGCGGCCCGACTTTGCCCGCGCGGCCGACCTCGGCGTGACCAGCAGCGCCATTGGCGACACGCTGCGCATTGCCACCGTGGGCGACTACGACACCGCGGTGGCCAAGCTCAACCTGAGCCAGCGCCAGGTGCCCATCGTGGTCAAGCTCGACACCCAGGCCCGCCAGGACCTGGAGGTGCTGGGTCGGCTCGCGGTGCCCGGTGTAAAGGGTCCGGTCATGCTGAGCCAGGTCGCCACGCTGGAGATGACGGGCGGCCCGGCGGTGATTGACCGCCTCAACCGCAGCCGCAACATCACCATTGAAGTGGAACTATCCGGCGCGCCCCTGGGCGATGTGACCGAGGCGGTGGACAAGTTGCCCAGCGTTCGGAACCTACCAGCGGGCGTGAAACAACTCGCCCTGGGCGATGCCGAGGTCATGGGAGAACTGTTTGCCAGCTTTGGCCTGGCCATGCTGACCGGCGTGTTGTGCATCTACATCGTGCTGGTGCTGCTATTCAAGGACTTTTTGCACCCCTTCACCATCCTGACCGCGCTGCCGCTGTCGCTGGGCGGTGCCTTTGTGGGCCTGCTGATCGCCGACAAGAGCTTCTCGATGCCGTCGCTGATCGGCCTGATCATGCTGATGGGGATTGCCACCAAGAACTCCATCCTGCTGGTGGAATACGCCATCCTGGCCCGCCGGGGCAGCGACGGCAGCGACGGCCACCCGGTGGCGGCACCGATGAGCCGCTATGACGCGCTGATCGACGCCTGCCACAAGCGCGCCCGCCCGATCGTGATGACCACCATTGCCATGGGCGCCGGCATGGTGCCACTGGCGGTGGGTTGGGGCAGCGCCGACAGCAGCTTCCGCAGCCCGATGGCGGTGGCGGTAATTGGCGGCCTGATTACCTCCACGGTGCTCAGTCTGCTGGTGATTCCGTCGGTTTTCAGCGTCATGGATGACTTTGAAAAACTGATGCGCCGCCTGCTGGGACGCTCGCAAAAGACCTAGCAAAGCGGTGGGTTCGGGCTGAAAACAATGCATTTCAAGAGGTGCAGCCGGGCTGAATCCAAGTAATATCGCTGGCAAATGATCACAAAGGGACGGAGCGGGCGTGGGCTATCCAAGGGCTAGCCGCCACCGCACGCCCTGATCCCTCGGTGCCGCACCTGACCCTCGATGCCCAGCAAACAAAATACTGTCAACCACCAGAGCCAGCCCGGGACTTTCGCTGAAGCGGAAAATCCGTGGAAGCTGGCGCTCGAAGGTTCCGGCTTGGGTATTTGGGACTGGAACCTGGTGACCGGAGAGCAAACGCACTCCGCCCGCTGGGAAGAAATGCTGGGCTACCAGGCCGGCGAACTCCACGGGGGCTACCAGGAATTCGAATCGCGGGTGCACCCCGATGACTACAAGGTCATGCAGGACCTGGTGTCCCGCCACCTGGCCGGTGAACTCCCCCAATACTCGGCCGACATCCGGATACGCTGCAAAGACGGCAGTTGGGTCTGGATCGTTTCGCGTGGCACGGTGGTGCAACGCGATGCAGAGGGCAAGCCTCTGCGCATGATTGGCACCCACACCGACATCACCCAGCGCAAGGAAGCCGACACCCAATTGCGCAAGAGCGCGGCGCTATTGCGCGACATCATGGGCAGCATCACGCAAGGCCTGTTTGTCATGGATGCTGCGCAGCGCGTGATTGCCTTCAACCCGCGCGCCTGCGAACTGCTGGAGGTTCCGGCGGAGATGCTGGCGGCGCACCCGACGCTCAAACAGGTCCACCTTTTTCAGTTGGCCCGAGGTGACTTTGGCAACGATTTTGAACGGGTCGAGGAATCGGCGAGGAACTATTTCCGCTCGGCGGGTGCCATAGCGCCACCCCCCCGCTACCTGCGCCATTTGCGCGATGGCCGGACACTGGAAATCAAAACGCAGCCTTTGCCTGAAGGTGGCATGGTGCGGACCTTCTCCGATGTATCGGAGTACGTGCGCATTCAAAGCGACCGTGCTCGGCTGGACAGTCTGCTCACTGCCACCCAGTCGCTGGCGCAGGTGGGTGGCTGGGAAGTGGACATGCTGGCCGACCAGGTCTACTGGACCGAGGGCGTCTACCGGATTTTGTGCACCTCCCCCGAGGAATACCAGCCAGGCTCGGTGGTAGCCACCATGGAGCGCTTCTTTACGCCGGAGTCCATGACGCTGCTGCGCGCCTTTTACTTTGATGCCGTGCAGCGGCCGCAAACCCATGATCTGGAACTGCAGGCGATTACCGCCACCGGCATCCGCATCTGGATTCACTCGGTGGGCACCTCGCACTGGGAGGACGGCAAGCTGATTTCCAGCACCTCGGTGATCCAGAACATCACCGATGCCAAGCTGACCCAAAACGCCTTGTTGGAGTCCGAAAACCGCTGGAAGCTGGCGCTGGAAAGCACCGGCGACGGCGTTTGGGACTGGCACATTCAAAGCGGCGTGGAGTATTTCTCCAAGCGGCTGATTGAGATGTACGGTTTTGCCGAGGGCGAACTGACCAACACCGCGCTGGAGATGGACCAGCGCACCCATCCGGAGGACCGCACGCAGATGGATGCGGACCGCGATGCCCATTTCCAGGGCCATACGCCGACCTACGCCAACGAGCACCGCGTGCTGTGCAAGGACGGCAATTGGAAATGGGTGCTCAGCCGGGGCATGATCATTAGCCGCGATGCCCAGGGACGCCCCTTGCGCATGATCGGCACCCACACCGACATCACCGACCGCAAGAACGCCGAGGCGCTGATCCGCCACCAGGCCTTCTTTGACACCCTGACCGGATTGCCCAACCGGCGCATGCTGCGCTACCGGCTGGAGCAGGAAATCAAGCGCTGCAAGCGCGAATCGCAGCAACTCGCGGTGCTGTTCATTGACCTGGACCATTTCAAGGAAGTCAATGACACGCTGGGACATGACAGCGGCGACCAGTTGTTGCAACTCGCCGCCCAGCGCCTGAAGCACTGCGTGCGCGACTCCGACACGGTGGCGCGCATGGGCGGTGACGAGTTCACCCTGATCCTGACCGACATTGCCGGCGCGGAGCAACTAGAGCCCCTGCTGCAAAAAATTCTGCGTTCAATGGATGCCCTGTTTCAGATTGGAAACGAACAGGTGTTTGTGTCGGCCAGCATTGGCATCACGCTGTATCCGCTGGACGCCACCGAAATTGAGGACCTGTTGCGCAATGCCGACCAGGCGTTGTATGTGGCCAAGGGTGAGGGGCGCAACCGCTTCAGCTTTTACACCCCGGCGCTGCAAGAGGCTGCGCAAACGCGGGTGCGTCTGGCCGCCGACTTGCGCATGGCCCTGAACGACGGGCAGTTCCGCGTGCTGTACCAGCCGATTGTCGAATTGGCGACCGGCTCCATCCACAAGGCCGAGGCGCTGATTCGCTGGCAGCACCCCAAGCGCGGCATGGTCAGCCCGGCGGCCTTTATTCCGATTGCCGAATCGAGTGGCCTGATTGTGGACATTGGCGAATGGGTGTTTCAACAGGCCGCAGCGCAAGTGCTGCAATGGCGCCAGTCGCTGCACCCGGATTTCCAGATCAGCGTCAACCGCTCACCGGTTCAGTTCCGCCATGTCGATGCCGGCCAGGCGTCCTGGGGCATGCAGTTGCAGGCCATGGGCCTGCCCGGCGAGGCGCTGGTGGTGGAAATTACCGAAGGCCTGCTGCTTGACACCAGCGAGGTGGTGGGCGAACAACTGCTGGCGCTGGGCGATGCCGGCATCAAGGTGTCGCTGGACGACTTTGGAACCGGTTACTCATCGCTGGCCTACCTGCAGAAATTCGACATCGATTACATCAAGATCGACCAGTCGTTTGTGCGCCACCTGATCCCCGAGTCCACCGATCTGGCGCTGTGCAAGGCCATCATCGTGATGGCCCATGCGCTGGGCATGAAGGTGATTGCCGAAGGGGTAGAAACCGAACAGCAACGCAGCCTGTTGCTGCAAGCCGGATGCGACTACGCGCAGGGCTACCTGTTTGCGCGCCCCATCAGCGCCCCCGAATTGGAAACGCTGGTTCGCATGGTCTGACCCGCAACAACGGCATCTGTTCCAATCGACCGCATGACAACGCCCCACGACATCGAACAGCGCCTGGAGGCGCTGGAAATCAAGGCCAGCTTCACCGAAGATGTGGTCGACAAGCTGGACCAGATCATCATCCGCCAGCAGCAAACCATAGACGCGCTGATCGGCGAAGTGCGCGCCCTGCGCGAGCAGTCGGCGCGCGCCTCCGAGGGCGGCGCCCCCCGTAATCTGCGCGATGAATTGCCGCCACACTACTAAGGAAGACACCGTGCGTTTCCCCCTGCCCGACCTCAACACCCTGCCCGAAGACATCAAGGCCCGGATTCTCGAAGTCCAGGAAAAGTCGGGCTTTGTCCCCAATGTTTTTCTGGCGCTGGCCCGGCGCCCGGCTGAGTGGCGCGCCTTTTTTGCGTACCACGACGCGCTGATGTTGCGTGAAGAATCGAGCCTGACCAAAGGCGACCGGGAAATGATCGTGACCGCCACCAGCGCGGCCAACGAGTGCCT
>CAKZJN010000011.1 GCA_936943465.1 uncultured Rhodoferax sp. | reverse complement strand
GGGCGGCTCGGCCCCGGTCGCATCCACCACTGCATGCGCCTGATCGGCATGGCCGAACGTGCGCTGGAGTTGATGTGCCGGCGCACCGCGTCGCGGGTGGCATTCGGCAAGCCCATTGCCGCCCAAACCGTCACACAGGAGCGTATTGCCGAAGCCCGCTGCAAGATTGACATGGCGCGCCTGCTGACCTTGAAAGCGGCCTGGATGATGGATCAGGCCGGCAACAAATTTGCCCGCAATGAAATCGCCATGATCAAGGTGGTGGCACCGAACATGGCGTGCGATGTGATTGACTGGGCTATGCAGGCGCATGGCGCCGCCGGCATGTGCGAAGACTTTCCGCTGGCCTATCTGTACACCTGCGCCCGCACGCTGCGTTTTGCCGACGGGCCCGATGAGGTACACCGCAACGCCATTGCCAAACTGGAGTTAGGAAAATACAGCATTGCTGGCAAACCGGTCGAATTGCCAGTCACGCGTGGTTGCTAGGCGGCGCTTAACTCGCCTCTTTATCAGGCCGGAAGGCCAGACCACAACTCATTGAGATCCGTGAAACGCCACTTGGCGGGGTCTTCGCGGCTGACGATTTTCTCGGTCACACCGGGGCGCGACAAGTCAATGATTTCCGGAATGATCCGCATATTCGACTTGGTGGAGAAGAACACCTTGACCAGTGGCGTCGTCAGGGACTTGCGGGACTGCTCGGTCACCACGCCCAAGCGCCCGGAACTTAACTGCACCAAACTACCCACAGGGTAAATGCCCAGGCTTTTCACAAAGGCCTGAAACACTTGCAAATCGAAGTGGCCCTTAGCCCACTCTGCCATGCGACGCAATGACTCCGCCGGATCCCAACCTTGCTTATAAGGCCGGTTGGATGTGATGGCGTCATACACATCGCAAACCGCGCCCATCTTGGCAAACAGGGAAATGGTGGCTTCGTTGAGGCCTTCCGGGTAACCCGATCCATCGGTCTTTTCGTGGTGGTGCAAGCACACATCCAGCACCAGCGGGTGCACATCCGAGCCTGACAACAGCATCGTGTGGCCTTCCTTGGGATGGCGCTTCACAATTTCAAACTCTGCGGCGGTCAACTTGCCGGGCTTATTCAGCACTTCCATCGGAATCATGGCCTTGCCCAGGTCGTGCATTAATCCGGCAAGCCCAGCCACACGGGTCTGCTGTTCGTCCAGATTCAATTGCTTGGCAAGGGCAACCATCATGGCGCAGACCGCCACCGAGTGCATGTAGGTGTAGTCATCGGCCGTCTTGAGTCGCGCCAAACTGATCAAGGCACCGGGATTTCTCACAACCGAATCGGTGATCTCTTCCACCAACTTTTGCGCGCCCACCGTATCCACGGCCTTGCCCATGCGTGCTTCTTCAAACATGGACATGACCGCGCGCTTGGATTGCTTGCAGATTTTGGCAGCATGCTCAATTTCCTGAGCCATTGACCGCGGCTCCACCACTCTGCGTTCAGCAACTACCTGCTCCAGAGCGGCATCCACTTCGGCCTCGGACTCTGCCACCGTAACGGCGGTCTCTCCTTCTGTCACATCCAGGCCTTTGGCACAATCAATCCAGACTTCTTTGATGCTGCTGGCGAGAATGCTTTCAATGTCTTTCGGGTCCGTCAACACAAAGCCGTTGCGCCAAAACGGATGCTCCATCCAGGAGCCACAAAACTCCTTGAGATGCATCCCCAGCACCAGTTGATGGACCTGAATTTTTTTAAGCATGTATGTTGTGCTTATTCTATTCAGTGCAGATGGCGCGGTTTTCGACCACCCCCATGCCCACCATGATTCCCGCCAGAGCCCCGAGGCGGTTTGCCAATCTCTAAAGAATGCACCAGTGCGTCAAACCGTTGGGAGAAGAGCTTATCCACCTCGGCCACCACGCCCGTCAGTTCACTGGCGTCGAAATGGCGCTCCATCATGTTGATCATGTCTTGCACCAGCAAGTCACGCTGCACCTGCATGATGGCGGCAGGGTTGGGGCCCACGAACAGCATCAAGAAATCGTCGCGCGACTCGCCGGACGGAGGTCCTTCTTCGGTGTCGAATTCGGCGTCATAGAACGTGACCTCAATGGCAGCACCCGCTTCGGCGATCTCGTTGAGGTTCATGCACACTTCGTCCAGCGTCTGGCGGAAATCGTCATCGCCCGCCACTGTCCAGCACATCTGCAACAAATGTTCGCCCGCATCAAACTTGATGCCGGGCTCGTCTTCGTAGGAACTGGTTGCGCCATCTGCCAAATTACGGAAGCCCGCGTACTTCCAGAGCGGCTTGAGACAGTCCTGCAACTGGGCATATCCAACGTCAGCACGCAGGGATACTTGGCCATGAACATGTATCTCAAAAGGGGCGTTATAGCTTGGCATGGGTTCAAGTGTAATTGCGCTAATGGTGCCCGAGACCGGAATCGAACCGGTACGCCCGTTATTCACGAAGCGGCGGATTTTAAGTCCGATGTGTCTACCTATTTCACCACTCGGGCACGCAAGCTATTGTGAAACAAAAATGCCCCGCCACTGGTGATGACGGGGCATTATTGGCTCCAATTTTGGAGGCGCGATCCGGAGTCGAACCGGACTAACCGGATTTGCAATCCGGGGCATAACCGCTTTGCTATCGCGCCACAATCCTGTTGGTCAACGAAAAGGGGAAGCACTTGCTTCCCCTTTATGGAATGTGGAGCGGGAAAAGAGTCTCGAACTCTCGACCTCAACCTTGGCAAGGTTGCGCTCTACCAACTGAGCTATTCCCGCGTTTCAAGCCTCAAATTATAGCGCAATTTTTTTGACTTTCTGAACAGGTCAAATAAATTGCATCAATCGTTTGGGCTCAATGCTTAACCGTCTCCAGTGCGCCGTCGGCCTTACCCACGGCCACTGCGGCGGCGGCAACATCTTCTTCAGGCAAAGGTACCGGCATCGACTCCAGCGCGTACTCCAGCACCTTGTCGATCCATTTCACTGGGACAATTTCCAGCCCGTTCTTCACGTTCTCGGGAATGTCCTGCAGATCCTTGGCGTTTTCTTCCGGAATCAGTACCGTCTTGATGCCGCCACGCAAGGCCGCCAACAGCTTTTCCTTCAGTCCACCGATGGCGGTAACTTCACCACGCAAGGTAATTTCGCCAGTCATGGCGACATCGCCACGCACCGGAATGCCGGTCAGTGCGGACACAAAGGCCGTGGTCATGGCCGCACCGGCGCTCGGACCATCCTTGGGGGTTGCGCCATCGGGCACGTGAATGTGGATGTCTTTCTTCTCGAACACCTCGTCCTTGATGCCCAGGCGGCGTGCGCGGCTACGCACCACGGTACGGGCCGCCTCGACCGATTCTTTCATGACATCACCCAACGAACCGGTACGGGTAATAACGCCCTTGCCGGGGGTTAGTGCCGCTTCGATGGTCAGCAAGTCGCCGCCGACCTCGGTCCAGGCCAGGCCGACCACCTGCCCCACCTGGTTTTGCTGCTCGGCGCGACCGTAGGTGTACTTGCGAACACCCAGATAGTCGTTCAGGTTTTCGGCGCTCACCAAGACCTGTCCTTGCAACTTCTTCAGCAGCAGGCCCTTCACCACCTTGCGGCAGATTTTGGACAATTCGCGTTCCAGCGAACGCACACCGGCTTCGCGGGTGTAGTAACGGATGATGTCGCGCACAGCCTCTTCGGCGATCGCCAGTTCCGATTCCTTGACGCCGTTGTTCTTCATCTGTTTGGGCAACAGATAGCGGATGGCGATGTTGGTTTTTTCGTCTTCGGTGTAACCGGACAAACGGATCACTTCCATGCGGTCGAGCAGCGCCGGCGGGATGTTCATGGAATTGCTTGTGGCCACAAACATTACATCGCTCAGGTCGTAATCCACTTCCACGTAGTGGTCGCCGAACTTGTGGTTCTGCTCCGGATCGAGCACTTCCAGCAGCGCGCTGCTGGGGTCACCGCGGAAGTCGGTGCCGAGCTTGTCGATTTCATCCAGCAGGAACAAAGGGTTGCGCGTGCCCACTTTGGACAGGCTTTGCAGCACCTTGCCCGGCATGGCGCCAATGTAGGTGCGGCGGTGACCACGGATTTCCGCCTCGTCGCGCATACCGCCCAGCGCCATGCGCACATATTTGCGCCCGGTGGCTTTGGCAATCGACTGCCCCAGCGAAGTTTTGCCCACGCCCGGGGGGCCTACCAGACATAGGATCGGCGCCTTCACCTTGTCCACACGCTGTTGCACCGCGAGGTATTCCAGAATGCGGTCTTTCACCTTGTCCAGACCGTAGTGGTCTTCGTTCAACACGTTTTCCGCATTGGTCAGGTTGTGCTTGATCTTGGTCTTGGTCGCCCAGGGCAAACCGGTCAGCACGTCAATATAGTTGCGCACCACCGTGGCCTCGGCCGACATGGGCGACATCAGCTTGAGTTTCTTCAACTCGGCTTCGGCCTTCTTTAGGGCCTCTTTGGGCATCTTGGCAGACTTGATCTTCTTCTCGATCTCTTCGATGTCTGCGCCGTCTTCGCCCTCGCCCAGTTCCTTTTGAATCGCCTTGACCTGCTCGTTCAGGTAGAAGTCGCGCTGGTTTTTCTCCATCTGGCGCTTCACCCGGCTACGGATCTTTTTGTCCACATTGAGAATGTCAACTTCGCGTTCAATCTGCTCAAACAGATTTTCCAGGCGATCCTTAACGCCCGACAGGCTCAGCACGGCTTGCTTGGCATCCAGCTTGAGCGGCAAGTGCGCCGCAATGGTGTCGGCCAGTCGGCCCGGGTCGTCAATGCTGGATATGGACGTCAGGATTTCCGGCGGGATCTTTTTGTTGAGTTTGACGTACTGGTCAAATTGCTGCATCACCGCACGACGCAAAGCCTCCACTTCGCTGGCCTTGTCGACACCCTTTTCACCTGCTGGGGCGCCAACAGCAATTGGCGACACATTGGCGGTGAAATGCGATTCGCCTTCTTCTATGCGGTTGACCGAAGCGCGCTGGTGGCCTTCGACCAGCACCTTCACGGTGCCATCGGGCAGCTTCAGCATTTGCAGAATGGTGGAGACGCAGCCCATGTCGAACATGTCCGACACCAGCGGATCATCTTTTGCCGCGGCCTTTTGCGCGACCAACATAATGCGGCGTTCGGCTTCCATCGCCGCTTCCAGCGCCTTGATGCTCTTGGGGCGGCCCACAAACAACGGGATCACCATGTGCGGAAAAACCACCACATCCCGCAACGGGAGCAAAGGCAAGTCGATCGGATCGGTAGGGAGGGGGGTGTGGCCAGACATTGGTAAACCTTTTCGTAACCCGGTAAATATGGTTCGCTTAGGAGCGAATTCAAGCTACCGCCATTATGTTTTTGACGGCAGCCGGTAAAGCGGCGCTAAACCGCTTCAAAAACCGCCTTCATTGTGGTTTCAGGCCTTCTTGGCCGCTTCACGGTAAACCAGCAACGGGGGCTTGTTTTCTTCAATCGTGGACTCGTCCACCACCACTTTTTCAACGTTTGCCACATTAGGCAACTCGTACATGGTATCAATCAGCGACTGCTCGAGAATCGAGCGCAGACCCCGCGCGCCGGTCTTGCGCGCCAGGGCGCGCTTGGCAATGGCCTTGAGCGCGGAAGGACGGATTTCTAACTCGGCGCCTTCCATCGACAGCAACTTGGCGTACTGCTTGACCAGAGCGTTTTTGGGCTCGGTCAGGATTTGAACCAGAGCGTCTTCGGTCAATTCGGCCAGGGTGGCGACCACCGGCATACGGCCGACCAACTCAGGAATCAGACCAAACTTGATCAGATCTTCCGGCTCCACGTCCTTGAACACTTCGGTCAGGCTGCGCTGCTGCTTGCTCTTGACGCTGGCGGAAAAGCCGATGCCCGACGACTGGGTGCGCGCCTCAATCACCTTTTCCAGGCCGGCAAACGCACCGCCGCAAATAAACAGGATGTTGGTGGTGTCGATCTGCACAAAGTCCTGGTTCGGATGCTTGCGCCCACCTTGGGGCGGCACGCTCGCCATGGTGCCTTCAATCAATTTGAGCAGCGCCTGCTGAACGCCTTCGCCCGATACGTCACGGGTAATGGAGGGGTTGTCCGACTTGCGGGAAATCTTGTCAATTTCGTCGATATACACAATGCCACGCTGTGCCCGCTCGACTTCGTAGTTGCAGCTTTGCAGCAGCTTCAAAACGATGTTTTCCACGTCTTCACCGACATAGCCGGCTTCGGTCAGGGTGGTGGCGTCGGCCATCACAAAGGGCACATCCAACATGCGCGCCAGCGTTTGCGCCAGCAGCGTCTTGCCGGAACCGGTGGGGCCGATCAGCAAAATATTGCTTTTCGCCAGCTCCACGTCGTCTTTCTTGGCCTTGTCTTTGTGGCGCAGACGCTTGTAGTGGTTGTACACCGCCACCGCCAGCGTGCGCTTGGCGGGCTCCTGACCGATCACGTAATTGTCCAGGTTCGCCTTGATTTCAGACGGCGTAGGCAGCTCGTTTTTGGCTTCCTTGGTCTGGGTGGTGGCCGGCAGTTCGTCGCGAATAATTTCGTTGCACAGCTCAATGCACTCGTCGCAAACGAAAACCGAGGGGCCCGCAATCAGTTTCTTAACTTCATGCTGACTCTTGCCACAAAAAGAGCAATAGAGAGTTTTCTCGCTGGAAGTGCCTTTTTTTTCGGCCATGTGCTCACTGCCCTTTAACAACTTGGTAGCGCGGATGATAACCAAATAAAAAACGGTGCCTACCCGCAAATAGGCACCGCCT
>CAKZJN010000010.1 GCA_936943465.1 uncultured Rhodoferax sp. | reverse complement strand
CGTGCGGCTGCAATCGCTGGCCCAGGCGCAGCAGGCAGCGGCTCCGGGCCAGCTGCTGGAAGAGATCGTCAAGGCGTTTGTGCTGCCCGTGCTGGAGGTAGCCAGCAAGCCCGCCGGCAGCTACTTTCTGCGACTGCTCTCACGCGGGATGAACGACCATCTGGAAGAAGACGACCCTTTCGGCAGCTCTGGCCGCCACCCTCGTCACCGGCCTCACCGCCACCCCGGCGCTGGCCGATGGCTATCGCGGCGGCGGTCGCGGGCATGGCAATGGCGATGCCACCGGCACGGCGATTGCGGCGGGCATCATTGGTTTGGCCCTTGGCGCCATCATCGTTTCGGCCAAGAATGACAGCCGCCGCTATAATGAAGGCCCCTATGTCGGCGGCTATTATCGCCCCGGCTGGGCATGGCGCGATGGCTATTACTGGGACCGCGAAGGCCGCCGCTATGACCGCGAAGGCCGCCACTTCCCCCACGCCCCGGCCTATGGCTATCAGGGTCACGGCCATCAGGGCTACGTCCAGCAAGGCTGGCGCGGCGCCTATCCCGGCGGCGAACGGGGCGGCTACCAAAACACCTATCGCGGCGATCCCTCCCCCGCCCCCCAACGCTCTGCCGCCCTGTCGCCTAGTCTGCCACTGCCATTAACGCATCCAGCAGTTGCAGGGCCTCGTCCAGCGCAAAGTCATCAATGGCCCGCCCCAGTGCCCGGTACTGGCCAGGAAAGTGCAGCGCCATCGCATCGCGCAACGCGGCGAAGGCCTCTGCCGCATCCAGGTCATCAGCGGCCAACAGGGCACGTAACCCCTCCAGTTGTTTCAGCAAGGCCTCGCGGCCCATGCCAGGCGACTGCAAGGGCTGCGGAAACAACTGCGACAGCGATTGCGCAATGGCGTCCATGACCGGTTCCATGGCTTGCAGAGCCTCCTCCACTTGTGGGCGCGGGTCGCCATGGCGCACACGTTGTTCGGCCTCAGTGGCCAGGGTTTGCAGTTCGATCAGCCCAGCGGTACCGGCCAGACCCTTGAGCGTATGCAGTGCACGCTGGGCGGTCTCGGTGTCTCCGGCATCCAAATGCTTGCGAACCAACGTGGTGTCCTGGCTGTGTTCCGTGGCAAAGCGCTGCAGCAGCTTGGCCAGGTGCTGGGCATTGCCCCGGAAGCTGCGTAGCCCCAGGGTAAGGGTTAAGCCGTGCACCGCGCTCAGGCTTTCCATCAGCGCCACCTGTTCGTCTTCCACCGCAGCCTGCAAAGTCGCCTTGGCGGCGGACGCCGGGCTTTGCAGGTGGCTCACGGCATCGGGCATCCAGACGGCCAGCACATGGGCCAGCAAATTGGGGTCGACCGGCTTGGCCAAGTGGTCGTTCATGCCAGCCGCTACCGCAGCCGCCCGGTCTTCGGCAAAGGCATTGGCCGTCATGGCCACAATCGGTGTGTTTGCGTGCGTTGCCAGTTGGCGGATTTGGCGAGTGGCCTCCAGGCCGTCCATGCGCGGCATCTGCATGTCCATCAGGATCATGTCGTAGCCCTGTTGCGAAGCCTTTTGCACGGCATACACCCCGTCCTCGGCCAGGTCCACTTCAAACCCCATGGAGGCCAGCAACTCGATGGCGACCTCCTGGTTCAGCGCGTTGTCCTCCACCAGCAGGATGCGCTTGCCGGGGTTGAAGTGCGGCACCGCCGCACTCACCGAGCCACGCTCGCCCGCCACCTGCGCGAGACCCCAGGTCTTGGCTATGCATTCGGCCAGGCGCGCGGGCATGACCGGTTTGGCGATGAAATCCGCAAAGTGATTGCTCTCCAAATCTTCCACCGGGCAACCGCTGCTGCCACTCACCAGCACACACACGGGGATTAGCCGCAGCGGCAATTGGCGCATGCGCTGCCAGGTCTGGGTGCCATTCAGGCCTGGCATCTGCCAGTCGGTAAACACCATCAGGTAGGGGTCGCCCGTGGCATCGGCTTCGCTGATGCGCTCCAACGCCATCGAGCCGTTGGAGACCGCATCGGCCCGTGCGCCCAGGCTGGTGAGCATGTCCACCAACGGCTCGCGGGCTTCTTCCATGTCGTCAATCACCAGCACCCGCGTACGCGGCGGCAGGGCACCGGCGCTGCGTGGCGCGGCCTCACGGGGCACGCCAAAGGGCGCTTCAAACCAGAAGGTGCTGCCCTTGCCCACTGCGCTGGTCACCCCCACACGCCCACCCATCAGATCGGCCAGTCGGCGTGAAATGGCCAGTCCCAGACCCGTTCCGCCATAGGTGCGGGTGGTGGACACATCGGCCTGGTGGAAGGCCGCAAACAGGCGCGCCTGCTGCTCGTCCGTCAGGCCAATGCCGGTGTCGCGCACCTCAAAGCGCACGTGGGCCACGTCCCCTGCGGTTCGCAAAACCTCGCCATGCAGCACCACACTGCCTTGCTGCGTGAACTTGATGGCATTGCCCACAAAGTTGAGCAATATCTGGCCCAGGCGCACGCCATCGCCAAACAGCATCTCCGGCACATTGCGAATGTCGGCCACCACTTCCAGCCCTTTTTCTTCAGCCTTTTCGTTGGTGAGGGTAAAGACATTGGCGACGACGCGTTCCAGTTCAAAGTCGGTCGGGTCCAGCGTCATCTTGCCGGCCTCGATCTTGGAAAAATCCAGGATGTCGTTGATCACCGCCAGCAGATGCATGGCCGCGCCCGAAATTTTGTCGAGCTGCTGCCGCTGGCGCTGGCTGGTCGTGTCGCGGCGGATCAGGTGCGTCAGGCCGATGATGGCGTTCATCGGCGTGCGAATCTCGTGGCTCATGTTGGCCAGAAATGAGCTCTTGGCCCGGTTGGCTTCTTCGGCAGCTTCTTTGGCGCCCCGCAGCGCTTTGTTGGTGACCTGCAATTCCTCGGTTTGCAGCTCCAGCGCGTGGCTGGTCAGCTCCAACTCGGCCGTACGGCTGGCCACCATGGTTTCCAGTTCGTCTCGGTAACGGGCAAGCTCGCGTTCGTTGCGTTTGCGCTCGGTGATGTCCACCCAGATGCCGGTCATAAAGGTGCCGGTGCGCAACGCCATGGGGCGCATGGAGATCCAATAGTCGCGCAGCTCCCCCGACTTGGTGCGCCGCTGGTTTTCGAACTCGATGCCACCCTGGGCAATGATTGTTCGTATGCGCTGGTCCACTTCCTCCCGGTTGTCATTGGCCTGGATGTCGTACACGGTGAGTTGGCTGAATTCCTCGGCGCTATAACCAAGCGGTTCATGGGTTGCCCGGTTGAAACTGGTGAAGTGCAAGGTTTCCAGATCGACCACCACGATGCCGATGGGGGCCTGGTTCACGATCGTGGAATAGAGTTCTTCCCGCTCCCGCAAGGTGTCTTGCGCGAGCTGCCGTTCCTCATGGGCGCGGCGGAACGCCAGCACGGCGCTGGCCATGTCCCCAATCAAAGTGCCACTGCGCCTGGCCATCGCTGTGATGGCGCCAAAGGCCTGTTCGTTTGCCGATTCGCCTTTCCCCTGGCTGAGCTCCTGCAGGCTGTTTTGCAGCAGGTCGAGCCGGCGCGCCAAACTCATGGCAACCATGAGCCACAGCCCAATCAGCGCCAAGGTGGCCAGGGTGCTAAATGCGCTGAGTTGCTGTGCGGTGCGTGCCAGATCCGCGCGCGACTTTTCGCTGTGCTTGAGCGCGTGCCGCATGTAAATGCCGGTGACATCGGACAACAGCAGGGCAAAGTCCGAGTAGTGCTGGCCGGCTTCTGTCAGGTGTTCCGACGCACGTTTGGGGTCGATGGAAATGATGTCGGTGCTCATCAGCACGAACTCCTGAAACTGCCCAAACGCGCCGATGGCGGTCTTCAGTTTGGCCCGAATGGGCGCGTTTTCCTGGGCACTGTCCAGTTGGGTAATGCGTGTGCGCAACGTGGCGACCTGCTCCACGATCTGGGTGTGCAGGCGGTAGGCTTGGCCCTCATCAATCTTGCCTTTTTTGGCTTCGCTGAGCACCATGCTGACCCGCTGCTGGATCAGCAACAGGCTGCGGCTGATATCCGCCGCCTCGGCGGCAGAGCGCGCGTCTGCGTCCACCTCGGCCGACATCGTCTCCTGCGCCTGGCGCAGCATGGATTGCGCCCAATGATCAAAAATCGTGCCGCAGGTAAAGGCCAGTGCCACCGGCACAAACAAGTACAGCAGAAAGCGGATGCGCCGCAGTTTGCTGCGGGTCACATGCATCATTTGAGCAGGCTCGTCCAGAGCGTGGGTGGAATGCTGCCCAGGTAGTCGAATTTGTCGCCGCCCAAGGGGCGCAGCACCACCACCGTGCCCTCGGGTTTGACGAAATAGCCCATCAAATCGGCCATGTTGGGGGCGTGCGCTACCAGCACCCGGTTGGTGCCTGCCGCTACGGGCGCAGACACCAGTTTGCGCGTGGCGGCCAGCACTGGTTTTTTCTCTTCTGCGGTGAGGTTGGCGGTGTAGGCCAGGTTCAGCTCGGGTTGGAGCTTGGCGCGCAAAGCGGGAAAGGCCAGTTCCGCACTTTCGCGGGCGCGGCACAGCGGGCTATGAAAAACCTCCCCGACCGGAATTTTGGCCTTGGTAAACGACTGACCAATCGCGACGGCGAGCTTGCGGCCATCGTCGTTCAGCACGCGCTGGGTGTTGCAGTCGTTCAGGTCCACCGACGGTGCCCGGTCAGCCCGGCTGTTGTCGGTGGTGCCATGGCGCATGTAGAGCACATAGCCGCCCTTGCGCACATCGGCTAGCAACTCGGGCGTCACCATTTTTTCAACAAAGATGGCTTCCGCGGTCTGGGCGTGCGCTGCGCTCAAGGGCGCCAGGGCACCACAAACCAGGGCGGTAGCAAGGAGAAGACGGGGCAGGGCGTGAGAGGGCATGGTTTAGTGTTCCGATGGGGGGGTGTCGACAAAGCGGCCTGATATCGCGGCAAACTGGGCTTGCAAAGCCATGAACGCATCGACGATGTCGGGGTCGAAGTGGGTGCCGCGGCCTCTGCCGATGATGTCTACGGTTTCCTGCAGATTCATGGCGGCCTTGTAGTGGCGCTTGGACATCAGCGCGTCATACACATCGGCCAGCGCCATCAGCCGCGCCGGCAGCGGAATGGCATCGCCCGCCAGGCCTTCGGGGTAGCCGCTACCGTCCCACTTTTCGTGGTGGCTGCCGGCAATCTGCCGGGTGGTTTCCAGAAAACTCAGTGACTGTGCCGTGAGAGCTGCGTCGGCCGGGCTGGCGTGTTCACAATCCGGAGTCTGGGCCTGCTGCACGCTGCGGATCGCATCGCCAATGGCCTGCGCACCAATGCTGGCATGGGTTTTCATGACTTCAAACTCTTGCGGCGTAAGCCGGCCGGGCTTGAGCAGGATGGCGTCGGGGATGCCCACTTTGCCGATGTCGTGCAGCGGCGCGGCCTTGGCAATGCGCTCTCGCACCGCCGGGTCGGACAGCGCGAGGGCAAAGCGCGGGTGGGTCTGCAAATGCGCCATCAGCGCCTCCATGTAGGCCTGGGTGCGGCGCAGATGGTTGCCGGTTTCGTTGTCGCGCTTTTCGGCCAACGTGGCCAGGGCGTTCAGGCTGAAGTCCTTGATGAGGTCGTTTTCGGCCATGCGCCGGTGCACCTCGGCGTCCAACTCAGCGTTCTGACGCGCCAGTGCATCGCGTGCGGCCTTGAGTTCCAGATGGGCGCGCACCCGTGCCAGCAGAAGCCCCGGCTTGATGGGTTTGGTGACGTAGTCCACCGCGCCCAGCGACAGGCCGCGTTCCTCGTCTTCGTCGGCATCCATGGCGGTCACGAAAATCACGGGAATGTTGCGCGTATGTGCCTGGTTGCGCAGGGCCTGCAGCACCTGGTAGCCATCCATGCCGGGCATCATCACGTCGAGCAGGATCAGGTCGGGGTAGGGGGCAGAGTCGGCAACCTGCAGCGCGCGCTGCCCGGAGTTGGCTACCCGCACATGGTAGTAAGGACGCAGCAATTGCCCGATGACCGCCAGGTTTTCCTTGGTGTCATCGACAACCAGAACGGTCGTTGCGGTGGTCGGGGCGTCCATGGATTGTGTCAATGCCTTCATGTTGTAGCCTTAACCATGCGCTCCGCCGTTTCGCAGCAGAGGGCACGGATTATTTCAGCACGCGTAGTATCGGCCGCCATTGCGCAAGATCAAAGCATTACTTCACCCGCAACGGGTCCTGTCGTCGCTCGACCCGGGGCTGGGTAGAGCCAGCGCTTGCGGCTTCTGCTTGCGGGTCGACCCAGCCGAAAAAGGCACAGACTTCTGCCCGCTGCTTCTGGGCGTCGGCATAGCCCAGTTCCATTAATTCGCGGGTGTAGCTGGCCTCAAACAGCAGGTAGCTGGCCAGCGCCGAGCCCTTGACGTCGGCCTTGGCGGCCGACACGCCCACGCCACCGAGCATGGTGCGTACGGCATGCGGCAGTTCGCCGATATGGCGCGAGGCCACCACATCGAGTCGCTGGCTGGGGGCAATCAGCAGAAGCTCAATCGGGCGCAGCGCACTTTGCGAGCGCAACTCCTCGGGCACCAGCCGAATGGTGTGGTTGATGCGGCGCACGCGCTCCACGTCCACTGCCAGCGCGTCCAGAAAGATGTTGGACAGGGCGTGGCCCGCGATCTGCGCGATGCTGGGGTAGGCATTGCCGTTGGGCAAACGAAGCTCACCCTTGGGTTCATTCATGCGACCGGCACCAACCACCAGCAGGCGCTCGGCACCCAGGTGGATGGCGGGGGCGACCGGGGCCGTCTGGCGCATGGAGCC
>CAKZJN010000009.1 GCA_936943465.1 uncultured Rhodoferax sp. | reverse complement strand
TGGAGTCGCTTGAAGGCAAGAAGGGGCAGCCTCGCTTCAAGCCGCCTTTCCCGGCCAGCTTCGGTTTGTATGGCAAGCCCACTACGATTAACAACACCGAGACGTTTGCTGCGGTGCCCTGGATCATCCGCAATGGCGCCCAGGCTTATCTGGAATGCGGTAAGCCCAACAACGGTGGCACCAAGATTTTCTCGGTGAGCGGTGACGTGGAGCGTCCCGGCAATTACGAAGTGCCCATGGGCACGCCGTTCTCCAAGCTGCTGGAATTGGCTGGCGGTGTGCGTACCGGCCGTAAGCTTAAAGCGGTGATTCCGGGCGGTTCTTCCTCGCCGGTGTTGCCTGCTTCGGTGATCATGGAATGCACCATGGATTACGACTCCATTTCCAAGGCCGGTTCCATGCTGGGATCGGGCGCGGTCATTGTGATGGATGACAGCCGTTGCATGGTGAAGGCCCTTCAGCGCCTGAGCTACTTCTATGCCCACGAATCGTGCGGTCAATGCACACCTTGCCGCGAAGGCACTGGCTGGCTGTCGCGCGTGGTGGACCGCATTGAAACCGGTCATGGTCGTCCCGCCGATATGGATCTGCTGGACAACGTGGCGGAGAACATCATGGGGCGCACCATTTGCGCCCTGGGTGACGCGGCAGCGATGCCGGTGCGGGCCATGATCAAGCATTTCAGGCACGAATTTGTGCACCACGTTGAGCACAAGACCTGCATGGTCACGGCCAACGTTTGAGCGAGTTACAAGCATGATTGAAATCGAACTCGACGGTAAGAAGGTTGAAATCTCTGAAGGCAGCATGGTGATGCATGCGGCCGACAAAGCCGGAACCTACATCCCTCACTTTTGTTACCACAAGAAACTGAGCATTGCGGCCAACTGCCGTATGTGTCTGGTCGATGTGGAAAAGATGCCCAAGCCCATGCCGGCCTGTGCCACGCCCGTTACGCAGGGCATGATCGTCCGCACCAAGAGCGACAAGGCGATCAAGGCGCAAAAGTCGGTCATGGAATTCCTGCTGATCAACCACCCGCTGGATTGCCCGATTTGCGATCAGGGCGGTGAGTGCCAGTTGCAGGATTTGGCCGTGGGTTATGGCGGCACCGCTTCACGCTACGAAGAAGAAAAGCGCGTGGTGTTCCACAAGGACGTGGGTCCGCTGATTTCCATGGAAGAAATGAGCCGCTGCATTCACTGCACGCGCTGTGTTCGTTTCGGTCAGGAAGTTGCAGGCGTCATGGAATTGGGTATGTCCCACCGTGGTGAACATGCCGAGATCGAGACCTTTATCGGTCAGTCGGTCGACTCCGAGTTGTCCGGCAATATGGTCGATATCTGCCCCGTGGGCGCCTTGACCAGCAAGCCTTTCCGTTACAGCGCCCGTACCTGGGAATTGTCGCGTCGCAAGTCGGTCAGCCCGCACGACTCCACCGGTTCCAACCTGATTGTTCAGGTCAAGAACAACAAGGTGATGCGCGTGGTGCCGCTGGAGAACGAAGCGGTGAACGAATGCTGGATCGCAGACCGCGACCGTTTCTCGTACGAGTCTTTGAATGGTGACGAGCGTCTAACTGCGCCCATGCTGAAGCAAGGTGGCGAGTGGAAGACGGTCGACTGGCAGACCGCGCTGGAATACGTTGCCAATGGCCTCAAGCAAATCAAGAACGACCACGGCGCACAAAGTATCGGTGCTCTGGTCAGCCCGCACAGCACACTCGAAGAGTTGTACCTGGCAGGCAATCTGGTGCGTGGTTTGGGCAGCCAGAACATTGACTACCGTCTGCGTAACGCCGAGTTTGAAGTGTCTACACAGGCACGTTACCTCGGTACCTCGATTGCATCGCTGTCGCACCTGGAGCGCGTGCTGGTGGTGGGTTCCAACCTGCGCAAAGACCATCCCCTGTTTGCACAGCGCATTCGCCAGTCGGTCAAGCTGGGCTGCCAGGTAAACGTACTGAATGCCAAGTCTGCCGATTGGGCCATGCCGCTGGCTAACGTAAGCCTTGCTCCTGCCACTGGTTGGGTGCAGGCTTTGGCCAATATCGCAGCTGCCGTCGCCGCAGAGAAGGGCGTTACGGCACCCGTCGCCGGTACGGCTAGCGCTGAGGCGAAGACCATTGCCGCGAGCTTGCTCGGCGGTGAGCGCAAGGCGATTTTGCTGGGCAATGCCGCAGCCCACCATGCCAAGGCTTCGAGCCTGCTGGCGCTGGCCAACTGGATTGGCGAGCAGACCGGTGCAACCGTGGGCTACCTGACGGAAGCTGCCAACACGGTCGGTGCACAAGTTGCCGGAGCCCTTCCAGGAGCCGGTGGTCAAAATGCTGGCCAGATGCTGGCAGGCGGCCTGAAGGCCGTTGTGTTGCTCAACACCGAACCCGCGTTTGATAGCGCAACCGGCGCCCAAGCATTGGACAAGGCCGAAATGGTTGTGACCCTGAGCCCCTTCAAGGCCAACATGGACATCAGCGATGTGCTGCTGCCGATTGCGCCGTTCACCGAAACCGCCGGTACTTTCGTCAATGCCGAAGGTCGCGTGCAGAGTTTCCACGCTGTGGTGCGACCCGCTGGCGAAGCTCGCCCCGCCTGGAAGGTCATTCGCGTACTGGCAAATCTCTTGGGCGTCGCAGGTTTTGACTTCGAGTCCGCTCAAGACGTCCTGGCCGCCATGCACAAGGAAAACGGCAGCGTGCCCGAGTTTGTGCCGCAAGCCCGCTTGGGTAACAGCACCTCGGCATCGATCGACCTGGCTCCCGCTGCAGGTGAACCGGCAGTTGCAGCGATCTACCAACTCGATGGCATGGTGCGTCGTGCGACGTCCTTGCAATTGACAGCCGATGCGCGCTCTACACAAACACAGCAGTCGGCACAGGAGGCACTGGCATGATTGACGATATTTTCAACGGTGGCGCAGGTCTGATTGCCGCGCCGTGGTGGCCCGCCTTGGTGTGGCCGGTGCTGTGGACCCTGATCAAGATCGTGGTGGTTGTGGCTCCCTTGATGGGCGCCGTGGCGTATACCACCTTGTGGGAACGCAAGTTCCTGGGCTGGATGCAGGTTCGTCTTGGACCCAACCGCGTCGGCCCCTGGGGTATGTTGCAGCCGATCGCCGACGCGCTCAAGCTGTTGACCAAGGAAATTCTGGTTCCCGCCGCAGCCAACAAGGGTCTGTTCTTTATCGGACCTGTGCTGACCATCATGCCGGCCATGGCGACTTGGGCCGTGGTGCCCTTCGGTCCGGACGTGGCACTGGCCAATGTCAATGCAGGTCTGCTGTACCTGATGGCCATCGCCTCGATGGAAGTCTATGGCGTGGTGATTTCCGGTTGGGCCTCCAACTCGAAGTACGCTTTCTTGGGCGCCATCCGTGCTTCCGCGCAAATGGTGAGCTACGAAATCGCCATGGGCTTCTGCCTGGTGATTGTGCTGATGGTGAGCGGTAGCATGAACCTGACGCAGATCGTTCTGGTGCAGGGTCGTGGTCAGTTTGTGGATGCGGGTCTGGGCTTTTTGTCCTGGAACTGGTTGCCCTTGTTGCCGATTTTCGTGATTTACATTATTTCCGGCTTGGCTGAAACCAACCGCCACCCCTTCGACGTGGTGGAAGGTGAAGCGGAAATTGTGGCGGGTCACATGGTGGAGTACTCCGGCATGTCCTATGCCATGTTCTACCTGTCTGAGTACGCCAATATGTGGCTGATCTCGATCCTGGCCTCCGTGATGTTCCTGGGTGGCTGGTTGTCTCCAGTTGCAGCACTGGACTTCATTCCCGGATGGATCTGGCTTGGCATCAAATCGTTCTTCGTGGTGACGTTCTTCATCTGGGTGCGTGCCACATTCCCCCGCTTCCGCTATGACCAGGTCATGCGTCTGGGCTGGAAGGTGTTTATTCCTCTCACATTGGTCTGGCTGACCGTCGTGGGCATCTGGATGCAAACACCCTTCAACATCTGGAAGTGAAGGATCAATCCATGTCTAACCATTTTGTGACCCGCACGCCGTCTGTCTTCAACCTGAAGGACTTCTTGTACAGCTTTCTGCTGATCGAGTTGTTCAAAGGTCTGGCATTGACTGGCCGCTATTTGTTCCGCCGCAAGGTAACCATCGAGTTCCCTGAGGAAAAGACTCCGCTGTCACCACGTTTTCGTGGTCTGCATGCCCTGCGCCGCTACGAAAACGGTGAAGAGCGTTGCATTGCTTGCAAGTTGTGCGAGGCAGTTTGCCCGGCGATGGCTATCACCATCGAATCCGATGTGCGTGACGATGGCTCCCGTCGCACCACGCGCTACGACATTGACATGACGAAGTGCATCTTCTGCGGTTTCTGTGAAGAAAGCTGCCCGGTGGACTCGATTGTCGAAACGCATATTTTTGAGTTCCACGGCGAAAAGCGGGGCGACCTGTATTTCACCAAGGAAATGTTGTTGGCCGTGGGCGATCGCTATGAGCCGGTGATTGCTGCGAACAAGCAGGCCGACGCAAAGTACCGCTAAGACCAATGACAGAAAGAATTTGAATCATGAGTGTCACTACAGGTCTTTTCTATATCTTTTCCGCGGTAATGCTGTTTGCAGCGTTTCGTGTGATCACTGCGCGCAACCCGGTTCACGCCGTGATGTTTTTGGTGCTTACTTTCTTCCAGGCCGCCATGATCTGGATGCTGCTGAAGGCTGAGTTCCTTTCGATCATTCTGGTGCTGGTGTACGTCGGTGCCGTGATGGTGCTGTTCCTGTTCGTCGTGATGATGATGGACATCAACACCGAGAACTTGCGGCATGGTTTCTGGAAGCATTTTCCGTTTGCTGCGTTTGTCGGTGTATTGATCGCGCTCGAAATGGCTGCTGTGCTGATGGGCGGATTCCGCGTATCGGAAGTAGCGGTTGGCGGCGTGGACCCCAGCATCGGCAACACTGCCAAGCTCGGTAAAGTGCTGTTCACCCAATACATCTATCCGCTGGAAGTGGCCGCCGCGATTTTGCTGGTTGCCATGTTTGCGGCGATTGCACTGACCCTGCGCGCCCGTAAGGACAGCAAGTACGTTACCCCTGGAATTCAGGTACGTGTGAAAGCGAAGGACCGTATGACGGTGATCAAGATGGACGCCACGCAGGCTGCCCCCGAGCCGGCACCCGCAGTGGAAGCGGAGGTAAAGGCATGACACTCACACTGGGTCACTTTCTGGCATTGGGCGCCATTTTGTTCGCCATGTCGGTCGTCGGTATCTTTTTGAACCGCCGCAATCTGATCGTGTTGTTGATGGCAATTGAGCTGATGTTGCTCGCCGTCAATACCAACTTCGTTGCCTTCTCGCATTATTTGCAGGATATGCACGGCCAGATCTTTGTGTTCTTTATCCTGACCGTAGCCGCTGCGGAATCTGCCATCGGTTTGGCGATTTTGGTTCTGCTGTTCCGCAACAAGTCCAACATCAACGTGGACGAACTCAATTCGCTCAAGGGTTAATAAGATGAGTCAAACCCTTTCTGCTTCGACCCTTGTTTGGGTTCCCCTGGCGCCTCTCGCGGGCTCGATCCTTGCCGGTGTGTTGGGTACCAAATTTGGTGGCAACCGCATGGGCCGCGTTGGCAGCCATACGCTGACCATTCTTGGCGTGCTGGTTGCATTCGTTCTGTCTGCCATGACGCTGATGAGCGTGGTGCAGGACGGTGCCCGCTTTAACGAAACGCTCTACACCTGGATGTCAGTTGGTGGCTTGAAGATGGAAGTCGGCTTCATGGTCGACGGCCTGACTGCCATGATGATGTGCGTGGTGACTTTCGTGTCGCTGATGGTGCACCTGTACACCATTGGCTACATGCACGAAGACGACGGCTACAACCGTTTCTTTGCCTACATCTCCTTGTTTACCTTCTCCATGCTGATGCTGGTGATGAGCAATAACCTGCTGCAACTGTTTTTCGGTTGGGAAGCAGTGGGTCTGGTGTCCTACTTGTTGATCGGCTTCTGGTTCAACAAACCCACAGCCATCTTCGCCAACATGAAGGCGTTTCTGGTCAACCGCGTGGGTGACTTCGGATTCATCCTGGGCATTGGCCTGATCTTGGCGTACTCCGGAACATTGAACTACACCGAAGTGTTCAGCAAATCGGAAGAGCTGTCGAAGCTGGTTTTCCCAGGCACCGACTGGATGCTGCTGACGGTCGTTTGCATTTGCCTGTTCATTGGCGCCATGGGTAAGTCGGCGCAGTTTCCGTTGCACGTTTGGCTGCCCGATTCGATGGAAGGCCCCACACCGATTTCCGCTCTGATTCACGCGGCGACCATGGTGACGGCAGGTATCTTCATGGTGACCCGCATGTCGCCCCTGTTCGAGTTGAGCGATACCGCTTTGAACTTTGTTTTGGTCATTGGTGCCATCACTGCCTTGTTCATGGGCTTCCTGGGCATCATTCAAAACGACATCAAACGCGTCGTGGCGTACTCCACCCTGTCCCAATTGGGCTACATGACGGTCGCGTTGGGCGCATCGGCCTACTCGGTTGCCGTGTTCCACCTGATGACGCACGCGTTCTTCAAGGCGCTGCTGTTCTTAGGCGCTGGTTCGGTCATCATGGGTTGCCACCATAACCAGGACATTCGCTGGATGGGTGGCCTGCGCAAGTACATGCCCATTACGTGGATTACGTCGCTGCTGGGTTCGCTGGCACTGATCGGTACCCCGTTCTTCGCTGGCTTCTATTCCAAGGACAGCATCATTGAAGTGGTTGCAGAGAGCCATTTGCCTGGTGCCGGATTCGC
>CAKZJN010000008.1 GCA_936943465.1 uncultured Rhodoferax sp. | reverse complement strand
GCCTTCCCCAAGACCCAGCGCGCGCAGTGTCTGCTGACCCAGGCACCGAGCCCGGTGGATGAAAAGCAGTTGCGTGAACTGCACATCCGTCTGCGCAATGTGGACCTGACCAAGACGGCATAAACGCCTGGGTCGGTGCACAATGAAAGGGCGCTTTGATAGCGCCCTTTTTTATGCCCAAAGCTTTCAAAATTCCCGAGTCCGTGCTGGTGGTGATTTACACCGCTGCGCTGGATGTCTTGCTGATTCGGCGTGCCGATACGACCGAGGACTTCTGGCAATCGGTGACCGGCAGCAAGGACGATGTGCTTGACAGTTTTGAGGCCACAGCCATCCGCGAGGTGGCCGAAGAAACCGGCATCGACTGTCAGCCGGGAACGCCCTTGTACGCCGGCCTGCAGGACTGGGGCCTCGAAAATGTGTACAGCATTTATGCCCGCTGGTTGCACCGCTACGCGCCCGGCACTATTCATAACACCGAGCGCGTGTTTGGCCTGCAAGTGCCTGTGGGCACGCCGGTGCGCTTGAGCCCGCGCGAGCACACGGCCTACCAGTGGCTGCCCTACCAGGAGGCGGCGGAAATGTGCTTTTCGCCCAGCAATGCCGAAGCCATTTTGATGCTGCCGCGCTTTACAGGCTTAGTAGCGGCGACCCGGGGGGACGCAGCATGACGCGCATTCGTGTGGCCACCTACAACATCCACAAAGGTGTGCAAGGGCTGGGCCCGGTGCGACGCCTGGAAATTCACAACCTGGGCCACGCGGTGGAGCAGTTCGATGCCGACATCGTGTGTTTGCAGGAGGTGCGCAAGCTCAACCACCGCGAGGCGCGCTTTTTCAAGCACTGGCCGGAGGTTCCGCAAGCCGACTACCTGGCTCCCGAGGGCTACCACGCGGTGTACCGCACCAACGCGGTGACGCGCCAGGGCGAGCACGGCAACGCCATGCTGTCGCGCTGGCCGGTGCTGGGGCACCAGCACGAGGACATGTCGGACCACCGGTTTGAACAGCGGGGTCTTTTGCATTCCGAGGTGGAAGTTGACGGCCACCGCGTCCATGTGGTGGTGGTGCACCTGGGGCTGATTCGGGCCAGCCGCGTGCGACAGCTCGGGCAATTGGCGCGCTACATCCAGCGCGAAATTCCCGAGGTGGCGCCGGTCGTGGTCGCTGGAGATTTCAATGACTGGGGCGCCTTGCTGTCGAACCCGTTGGCAACGGTGGGGTTGCAATCGGCGTCGGCCGTGCAAATTCCCACCTTTCCGTCGCGGGTGCCTGTGGTGCAGTTTGACCACATTTATGTGCGGGGGTTGCGGCCGCTTGCGCAGCATGTGCCGCGCGGGCGTATCTGGTGGCGCATGTCGGACCATCTGCCGCTGATTGCCGATCTGGAATGGGTGCCGGTCGGCGGCTGAGCATGCCCACGTTCCGCAGCGGTCACACGGTGCAATTGCTCTTTACCGGGCAGGCGTACTTTCCGGCATTGCTTGCGGCATTGCAAGATGCGCGATACGAGGTACGGCTGGAAAGCTATATTTTTCATGACGATCCGGTAGGCGAGCAGGTCATGCTGGCACTGGCCGCGTGCTCGATGCGGGGTGTGAAAGTGACGCTGGTGGTGGATGGCATCGGAACGCCGACCTTACCGCCCACGTGGACCGAACGCCTGACACAGAGTGGCGTGCAGTGGCACCGGTTCTCTCCGTTGGGTTCCTTTGGCTTGCTGATTCCGGGGCGCTGGCGCAGGCTGCACCGCAAGCTCTGCGTGGTCGATGGATCGGTGGCATTTTGCGGCGGCATCAACGTGGTGGATGACCACTTTGAGGAGGACCATGGCCCGCAGGCCACGCCCCGGTTTGACTTTGCTGTGCGAGTCACTGGCCCGCTGGTGGCCGACATTGACGCGGCCATGGAGCAGTTTTGGCGTCGCTTGCAGTTCGCGCGCCAAGCCAGTCGGGCCGCACTCGAGCAGGTGTTGTATCGATCGCAGCCAACCCGCGCAGCGCAACCGGCTAGCACAGGGTCCAAGGCAGAGCACAAGGAAGAGGGCATGCGCGCCGGTCTGCTCTTGCGCGACAACGTGCGCAACCGGACCCGCATCGAGCGGGCCTACCGCCAGGCCATTGCCCGTGCCAAGACCGAAGTGGTGATTGCCAACGCCTATTTCATGCCCGGCGCCAAACTGCGGCGCGCCCTGGTACATGCCGTCCAGCGCGGGGTGCGGGTACGCCTGTTGCTGCAAGGTCGCTATGAGCATTTCATGCAGTTCCACGCGGCGAAAGCTTTCTATGGCGGCTTGTTGGAAGCGGGGGTGGAGATTCACGAGTACCAGACGGGCTTTCTGCACGCCAAGGTGGCGGTGATCGATGGCCAGTGGTCCACGGTGGGTTCGTCCAACCTGGACCCCTTGAGCCTGCTGCTGGCGCGTGAGGCCAATGTGGTGGTGCTGGATGCGGCCTTTGCCGCAGACTTGTTGCAGCGGCTCAATACCGCCATCGACCGGGACAGCGTGCAATTGGACAAGGCGCAGTTTCAGCAACGGCCGTTGGGCCAGCGACTGAAAGATCGCGTAGCCTACTTCCTGATGCGCATGACGCTGTTCTTAACCGGACGAGACTACTAAATTGATAGCAAAAGGCATAGTGTTTTCGGGCCTCTCGAGGCTATGACCCTACTCGCTAAAGGCTGGTAATATCTTTCCATGTTAATGAAATCGCAGACCAGCATGAACCCAACCGATGCCGATGAGGGAACCCCGGTTTCCGTCAAAATTCGCGAACGCATTCGGGCTGCGCGCAAGCGTTTCAATGCCAACGACAACATCGCGCAGTTCATCGAGCCCGGCGAACTCGAGAAGCTGCTGGATGAAGTCGAAGACAAGATGAAGGCGGTGCTGGACAGCCTGGTGATCGACATCGATTCCGACCACAACACCGACAAGACCGCCCGCCGTGTTGCCAAGATGTATGTGAACGAAGTGTTCCGTGGCCGCTATGTGCACGCCCCCACCATCACCGAATTTCCCAATGCCGAGCACCTCAATGAGCTGATGATCGTCGGGCCCATCACGGTGCGCAGCGCCTGCAGCCACCATTTTTGCCCGGTGATTGGCAAGATCTGGATCGGCGTGCTGCCCAATGAGCACACCAACGTCATTGGTTTGTCCAAGTACGCGCGTCTGGCCGAATGGGTCATGGGACGCCCGCAGATTCAGGAAGAGGCGGTGGTGCAACTGGCCGACCTGATCCAAGAAAAGACCCAGCCCGACGGACTGGCCATCGTGATGGAGGCCAGCCACTACTGCATGGCCTGGCGCGGTGTGAAGGACATGGACAGCAAGATGATCAACTCGGTCATGCGCGGGGTGTTCCTGAAGGACCCCAACTTGCGCCGTGAATTCCTGTCCCTGATTCCCCAGAAAGGTTGAACCATGTTGGTCCGTTTGTTATATGCCAGCCGGGCAATTGATCCGGCTTGCAGCGCGGTTGAAGATATCTTGGCCGAGTGCCGCCATTTCAATCCCATCAGCGGCATTACCGGCATTCTTTGCTACGGCGGCGGCATCTTCTTGCAAGCCATTGAAGGTGGCCGCAATGCCGTCAGCGATTTGTATGCGCATATCCAGAAAGACCCGCGCCACAAAGACGTAGTGCTGCTGCACTACGAAGAAATCAGCGAGCGCCGTTTTGGTGGCTGGACTATGGGGCAGGTCAATATGTCCAAGGTCAATGCCAGCATCCTGCTGAAGTACGCGGAAAAAGCGGAGTTGGACCCGTACTCGGTTTCGGGCAAAGTGTCACTGGCCTTGCTGGAAGAGTTGATGGCCACGGCCTCCATCATGGGCAGGGCCTAAGCCGCCCCATGCCGTTCACGGCCATTGTTCTTGTCCTGCTGGCCGGACTGATTCACGCAAGCTGGAACATTGCAGCCAAGAAGGCAAACGGAGATGTCCGGTTTGCCTTTTTTATTGCGCTTTTTACGGTGGTGGTCTGGAGTCCGGTGGGTCTGTACCTGGCCTGGCAACAGGTGGGCGACTGGAGCCTGGCGGCGTGGGTTTGCGTCATTGCCAGCGGCCTGATTCATGTGGCGTATTTCATTGTGTTGTTGCGCGGCTACCGCGCTGCGGACCTGACCGTGGTCTACCCGATGGCGCGCGGGTCCGGCCCGCTGCTGTCTTCCTGCATCGCCATTTTTTTGTTTGGCGAGCAACTGTCGACTTTGGGTGCGGGGGGAATCGTTGCGGTGGCGGCGGGAGTGTTCCTGATCGCGGGCGGGCCGGGTATCTGGCGTAACGCCCATACGCCGGAGCAAAGGGCACGAACCCGGCTGGGCCTGGTGTATGGCCTGCTCACAGGCCTGACGATTGCCACTTATACCGTGGTGGATGGCTATGCGGTCAAGGTCATCTTGCTGTCACCGATGCTGATGTATTACGTCTCTTCCGGCGTGCAGTTGCTGAGCCTGGGGGCCCCCGCGTTCAAGGATCGCGTGCTACTGCGGCAACACTGGCAAGCGCAATGGAAATATGCGCTGGCGGTCGGTGCCATCAGCCCGGTGTCGTATGTGCTGGTGCTGTACGCGCTACAGATTGCTCCGCTCAGCCATGTGGCACCGGCGCGGGAGGTTTCCATGCTGTTTGGCGCGCTGTTGGGCGGGCATTTGCTGGGCGAAGGCGATCGCGGAGTGCGCTTGACCGGCGCTGCCTGCATTGGCCTGGGTGTGGCTGCCTTGTCGTTGGGGTAGGCCTTGTGAACTTGTTGCTTGGGTGTGACTTTTCCAGCAGTCCCACGCGGCGCAAGCCGATTGTGGTGGCGTGGGGCACGGTGCAATCAGGGCGTGTGCATCTGCAGTCTCTCGAGCGGCTGGAATCGTTGGAAGCATTTTCCGATTTGCTGGTTCGGGACAGGTCCTGGGTTGGCGGCTTTGATTTGCCCTTTGGACTGCCCAGGCCGCTGCTGGAGGCGCTGGGGTGGCCGCTGCAATGGGATGCCTGCATTCGGCACTATGTGGCATTGTCCCGCGCCGAAATCCGCGCTTGCTTTGCTGCGTTTTGCCAGGCGCGGCCTGTCGGCAGCAAGTTTGCCCATCGGGCGACCGACCGCCCGGCCATGAGCAGCCCGTCCATGAAATGGGTCAACCCTCCGGTGGCCTTCATGCTGCATGCGGGTGTTCCGCGCCTGCTGGAGGCCGGCGTCTATCTGCCCGGCCTGCAAGCGCCGCGACCGGATGCGCCCCGCGTGGCACTGGAGGCCTATCCGGGTCTGCTTGCGCGCGAGGTATTGGGTGCCCGCAGTTACAAGAGCGATGACCGTGCGAAGCAAACGCCGGAACGGCTGATTGCGCGCAAGGACTTGTTGACGGCGCTGGAATTAGGGCAAACCCGTTTGGGCTTGCGCATGAAACTCAGCACTGCCCAGCAGGAGCAGCTAGCGGAAGATGCCAGTGGCGATAGCCTAGACGCGGTGTTGTGCCTGATGCAAGCCGCGTGGGCGCATGGGCAAAACGAGAAGGGCAGCGCGCTTTATGGTTTGCCGGAGGGCATGGACCCGTTGGAAGGCTGGATCGTCACCGCGCCTGGCGATGAACAGGCACGCTAGATGCGCGGAATCACGGTTTCCTGAATCTTTTGGGCCAGTTGGGTCACCGCCAGCGAGGCCGGGCAGCCCGGGGCCGCCTGAATCAGCAGTTGGCGGCGCATCACTGCCTGCCGCACCGAGGTGTCGGCTGGAATGTCACCCATGTGCACCAACTTGACGGGGCGGCCCGGTTCGGTCGTCACAAAGCGGTCCAGCACCTGCTGCAACTGCACCGTAATCGCGCGACCGTCGCCCAGACGTGCGGTCTGGTTGATCACCATGCGGATGGTTTGGCGCTTTTGCTGGCCCACCAGCACCTTGATGGTGGCGTAGGCGTCGGTCAGCGAGGTGGGTTCGGGTGTGGCCACCACAATCACTTCGGAAGCCAGCGACACCGCGAACAACACCACATCCGAAATGCCGGCGCCGGTGTCCAGCAGCACGATGTCGTAGTGCGGCACCATGCTCGACATGATTTTCAAAAACTCACCGCGCACCTCGGGTGTGAGGCGCGAATACTCCACCATGCCGGAACCCGCCAGCAACACTGAAAACCCGCCCGGCGCCTTGATGATGGCCTCTTCCAGTTTGGCTTTGCCGGTGAACACGTCGTGCAGCGTTACCTTGGGATACAGGTTGAGCACCACATCCAAGTTGGCCAGTCCCAGGTCGGCATCCAGCACCAACACCCGCAGACCACGCTTGGCCAACGCTGCCGCCAGATTGGCCGACACAAAAGTCTTGCCCACACCACCCTTGCCGCTGGTGACGGCCACGACTTTGCCCAGTGGCTTCAGGGGCACGTCAGACGCTGCTTCGGTGCTTGCGGGGGGATTTACTACGTCAGACATCAATTAACCCTTTGTCCCGCACCATTGCTGGCAGCGTCACTGCCGGTGGATTCAATCCAGGCGGGTTCACCCAGCGCAAGATGTCCAAACAACATATTCTTTTCTTCGGCACTGACAAAAATTTCCTGCTGGGTGTCCAGAAACACCCGATTCCGACCCTCGTGTTTTGCGCGGTACAACTGCACGTCGGCCCGCTCGGTCCAAAGTGCTGCGGTGGACCGCACCCATTCGGGCGCGTAGGCGCCGCCGATGCTGACCGTGATGTTGAGCACCTGGCCGGAACTCAGGGCGATGGGCAGGTTCTGAATGGTCTGGCGAATCCGCTCGGCCACGGTGCCGCCGAAAAAGGTGTGGCAATTGGGCAGTACCACCGCAAACTCTTCGCCGCCATAGCGGGCGACTGTGTCCATCGGGCGTACACATTTGGAAAGCACTTGCGCAATGGCCTGCAGCACCTGGTCGCCGGCCTGGTGGCCGTAGGTGTCGTTGACGCTCTTGAAGTGGTCTATGTCCACCATCAGCAGCAAAGCCGGTTCGCCGGAGCGCGCCACCATTTCGGTGGTACGGTCGAGTACGGAGCGGAATTGGCGGCGATTTGACAGGCCGGTGAGCGGGTCTTTCAAAGACAGCTCACACAGCCCGTCAATCAGGGCCTGCAGGTAGCGCGCGGGAGATTCGGTCGAAGCCGGTAGTGCCAAGGTGGAGTCCCGGTCCAATAGCGCCCTGGCATCGTCGAGACGCAAGTCTTCAAGTGCTACCGGGGATTCGGATTTTGGAGATGCCACTGTCAGGTATTGAAGTTGTGCAGAAAGTCTAACAGCAAGCGCAGGGAGATAAGCAAAATTATGCGGCCGTTCCCGTGCCTGTTTTGTGCTCTGAGGGACGTGCGCTACAAACCGGGCAGGATGCATTGCGAGGCATCCGGATCTCGTTCCACTCCATGCTGCGACCGTCCAGCATCTGCAGGCGTCCATTCAGGCTGCGACCCACATCCATGACCAGTTTCAGGGCTTCTGCGGCCTGCATGGAGCCGATGATGCCCACCAGTGGCGCAAACACACCCATGGTGGAGCAGCGCACCTCTTCAAACGCGGCGTCTGGCGGGAAAATGCAGGCGTAGCAAGGGGCATCGGCATGGCGGGTGTCATACACGCTGATCTGCCCATCGAATTGAATCGCGGCGCCCGAAACCAGCGGCTTGCCATGCTTGACGCAGGCTGCGTTAACAGCATGCCGGGTGGTGAAGTTGTCGCAGCAGTCGAGCACCACGTCCGCCTGCTGCACCAGCGTATCCAACGCCGCCGCGTCGACCCGCATTTGTAGGGCGTTGACCCGTACGTTCGGGTTGAGTGCCAGCAAAGTCTGCTTCAGGGATTCCACCTTGGGCATGCCAACCGATTCGCTGTGGTGGGCAATCTGGCGCTGCAAATTGGTCATGTCCACCGTGTCATGGTCCGTGACCGTCAGTTGCCCGACTCCGGCGCAGGCCAGGTACATGGCAACGGGGGAGCCTAGGCCTCCGGCACCAATGACCAGCGCATGGGTGGACAGGATGCGTTCCTGCCCTTCAATGCCGATTTCATTGAGCAGGATGTGGCGCGAGTAGCGCAGTAAATCCGAATCCTGCATGGCGGGCCGTTACTCTTCCTTCTTTTCTTCCTTGCGCTCGGTCAGGGTCTTGCTGACCAGCACCGGCACGCCCTTGAGCTTGTTGAGTGCCTGCTGCAACTGGAAGTCTTTCTCGGTCCCAAACTCAGGCGCCTTGCGCTCGGATGCCGGTTTGCGGGATTCCTCTTCCAGCCGCTTGAGTGCTTCTTCACGGGCTTTCTCGCGGGCCGGGTCTTTCTTCTCTTCACCCTGGCCGCTGGTCAGGTGCTTGTCGTAGTCGGCCTCGCGCATGCGCAACACGGCGTAGGGGCTGCCCTCTTCGGTTTCATCGACCATGACATCCGGCACGATGCCCTTGGCCTGAATCGAGCGCCCATTTGGCGTGTAGTAACGCGAGGTGGTGATTTTTAGACCGGTGTCCGGGCCCAACGGACGGAAGGTTTGCACCGAGCCCTTGCCAAAGGTCTGGCTGCCCATCACGGTGGCACGTTTGTGGTCTTGCAGCGCGCCGGCCACAATTTCGCTAGCAGAAGCCGAGCCTTCGTTGACCAGCACGACCAGCGGCACCTTCTTCAGTTCGGCCGGCAGCGACTTGATGCTCTCAGCCCCGGTTACGCCACGGTAATCGGATGGGCTGGCCTTCAGCACTTGCTTGCTTTCCGGGGTTTGGCCGTTGGTGGACACCACCGTGACGTTGTCCGGCAGGAAGGCAGCAGAAATGCCCACGGCCGCGTTCAGCAGGCCGCCCGGGTCATTGCGGAGGTCCAGCACAAAGCCCTTGATCTTGGGGTCCTGGCGGTAAATTTCGTTGACCTTTTTGACGAAGTCATCAACCGTGCGTTCCTGGAACTGGTTCAGGCGAACCCAGGCGTAGCCGGGTTCCACCAGTTTGCCGCGCACCGACTGTTGCTTGATTTCTTCGCGGATGATGGTGACCGGAAAGGTACGGTTCTCGTCCTTGCGGTAAATCGTCAGCAGCACCTTGGTGGCGGGTTCGCCCCGCATGCGCTTGACCGCTTCGTTCAGGGACAGGCCCTTGACGGCGGTTTCATCAATCTTGGTGATCAGGTCGTTGGGCTTGAGACCGGCGCGGTAGGCGGGCGAACCCTCGATGGGCGAAACCACCTTGACCAAGCCGTCTTCCTGCGTGATTTCGATGCCCACGCCGACAAACTTGCCGGAGGTGCCTTCCTTGAATTCCTTGAAGGACTTCTTGTCGAAATACTGGGAATGGGGGTCGAGGTTGGAGACCATGCCGGAGATGGCATCGGTGATCAGCTTCTTCTCGTCGACCGGCTCCACATAGTCGCTCTTGATCATTCCGAACACTGCGGCAAGTTGCTTCAACTCATCCAGCGGCAGCGGTGCCAGCGCACTCTCGGCAACCGTTTGCAATGACACCGTGGTGAGTGCGCCGGCCAATGCGCCAATCGCCACCCAACCACTAATTTTCAATTTGTGACCCATATTTTTTCCTGTCTCATCTCAATATACACCGCAGGGCGCGCGCGGGCTTGCAGGGCTCCGCGCATCCAGGATGGACAAGGGTCTTTTTTACTCAGGCTTTACCTTGGCTGGCGACTGCGGCGGCGGCTTTGGCGGCAGCTTCGGCGTCGCCCAGGTAGTAATTGCGGATCGGTTTGAGGTTTTCGTCGAGTTCGTACACCAGCGGAATGCCGTTGGGAATGTTCACGCCGACGATGGCGTCATCGGCAATGTTGTCCAGGTATTTCACCAGCGCGCGAATAGAGTTGCCGTGGGCGGCAATCACTACCTTTTTGCCGGCCTTGATGGTCGGCGCAACCGTCTCGTTCCAGAAAGGCAATACGCGGGCAACGGTGTCTTTCAGGCATTCGGTTAGCGGAACCTGGTCGGGTTGCAGCTTGGCATAGCGCAAGTCGGCACGCTCGCAGCGGGGGTCATTGGCCTCCAGCGCGGGCGGCGGCGTGTCGTAGCTGCGGCGCCAGACCAGCACCTGTTCTTCGCCGAATTGCTTGGCCATGTCGGCCTTGTTGAGTCCTTGCAGGGAGCCGTAATGGCGCTCGTTCAGGCGCCAGGAATGCACCACCGGCAGCCAGGTGCGGTCCATTTCATCCAGGCAGTGCCACAAGGTACGGGTGGCGCGTTTGAGCACGCTGGTGTAGGCCAGGTCGAACTCGTAGCCTTCGGCTTTTAGCAGGCGACCGGCGTTCTTGGCTTGTTCCACGCCGGTGGGGGTCAGGTCCACATCGGTCCAGCCGGTAAAGCGGTTTTCGAGATTCCAGGTGGATTCGCCGTGGCGAACGAGAACGATTTTGTACATGGTGAAGAGACTTAAGTCGGGGTTGATGGGCCCCTGCACAGCAGGGCCGGGTGCAGCATTCTAAAATGTCGGGCTGAGGCTTTCGCAGGTGCGAAGGTACGAATAAGGAACATTGTGAAATTTATTCTCGACAACTGGATGCTGATCTCCATCGCCCTGGCATCTGGCGGCATGCTGCTGTGGCCCGTGCTTCAAGGTGCGGCAACGGCTGGGTTGACGCCACCGGCCGCGGTGCAACTCATCAACCGCGAAAAAGCCGTGGTGGTGGACGTTTGCGAAACCAGCGAATTTGCGTCCGGCCACGTGGGCGGCGCCAAGAACATTCCTCTGGGGGAACTCGAAGCCAAGCTGGGCGGTGTGGTCAAGAACAAGGCCGTGCCCCTGATTCTGGTGTGCCAGTCTGGCGCACGCTCAGGCCGTGCGGTGCTGATCGCCAAGAAACTGGGCTACGAGCAGGCGCAAAGCCTGGGTGGCGGCCTGGCCGCCTGGAAGGCAGCCAACCTGCCGGTTGAAAAGTCCTGAGCACTGCGGGAGCACAGCATGCAAGCCGTCAAGATGTACACCACCGCCGTCTGCCCCTACTGCGTGCAGGCAAAACGCCTGTTGCAACAGCGGGGCGTCGCAACGATTGAAGAAGTGCGCGTCGATACCCATCCGGACGAGCGCGTCAAAATGATGGAAATAACCGGCCGCCGCACCGTGCCGCAAATCTTCATCGGCAGCACCCATGTGGGCGGCTGCGATGACCTGATGGCCCTCGATGGACGCGGCGGGCTGATGCCCCTGCTCAACGGCGCCTGACATAATCCTCGGCGTTCTTTCCCTTTTCAGCCCGTCGAACCGGTCGGCGGGCTTTGTTTTACCCACGATTACCCAAGAGACTTCACCATGGCAGACCAAGAACCCGTATTTCAAATTCAGCGCGTGTACCTGAAAGAGGCGTCGCTGGAGCAACCCAATTCGCCCGCCATCCTGCTTGAGCAGGAACAACCCTCGGTGGACATTCAACTTGGCGTGGCGGCTGCCCCGGTGGGCGATGGCGTGTTCGAAGTCAGCGTCACGGCCACCGTGCACACCAAGATTCAGGACAAGACCGTGTTTCTGGTCGAAGCCAAGCAGGCCGGCATTTTTGAAATCCGTAACCTGCCGGATGAGCAACTGAGCCAGATTCTGAGCATTGCCTGCCCGCAAATTGTTTACCCCTACCTGCGCGGCAATGTGGCAGATCTGGTGCAACGCGCCGGCTTCCCGCCCGTGCACCTGCAGGAAATCAACTTCCAGGCGATGTACGAACAGCAGCGCGCCGCTGGCGAAGAAGCCGCCGGCAACCTGCCGCAATAAGACGATGGCAGCGGGGCACATGTTCCGCTTAGCCGCAGCGACGCCATGAAAATTCTGGTACTGGGTGCAGGGGCCTGGGGAACCGCGTTGGCTCTGAATGCGGCGCAGGCCGCAAGCGGTCACCGCGTCACGTTGTGGGCGCGCGATGCCGCGCAGGCGACTGCCATGCAGAGCAGCCGCAGCAATGCGCGCTACCTGCCGGGAATAACCTTTCCAGAGAATCTTGCATTGGCCAGCGGCAGCCTGGAAGCCCTGGCTCCGCTCCTCGCCCAGCAGGATTTGTTGATTGTTGCCACACCGATGGCGGGCTTGCGCGACATGCTCACCCACTTGCGGGATGCCGGCATACCGGTGGCCTGGTTGTGCAAGGGCTTTGAAGCCGAGCGCGACGACAATTTTGGTTTGTTGGGCCATGAGGTGCAGGCGCAGGTGGCGCCCGCCTTGCGCGCCGGGGTGCTCAGCGGCCCCAGCTTTGCCCAGGAAGTGGCTTCGTGCAAGCCGACTGCTCTGGTGGCCGCCAGCGTACATGCCGAGGTGCGCGACGCGCTGGTGCAGGCCTTTCACAACAGCAGTTTGCGCGTGTATGCCAATGACGATGTGGTGGGCGTGGAAGTGGGCGGCGCGGTCAAGAATGTGCTGGCGATTGCCACCGGACTGTGCGACGGCTTGCAACTGGGCCTCAATGCCCGTGCCGCGCTGATTACCCGTGGTCTGACCGAAATTTCGCGTCTGGGTCTGGCGCTGGGTGCCAAAGCAGAAACCTTTATGGGCTTAAGCGGCCTCGGGGATTTGGTCTTGACCGCCACCGGCGACCTGTCCCGCAACCGCCGCGTGGGGCTGGCGTTGGCGCAGGGCAAAACACTGCAGCAAGCCGTGCACGAGCTAGGGCATGTGGCCGAGGGCGTTTACTGTGCGCAAACCGTTTTGCAGCGCTCGCGCAGCCTCGACGTGGAAATGCCGATTACCGAATGTGTGGTGGACCTGCTGGACGGCCGCATTCAACCGGCCCAGGCCGTCGCCCAACTGATGGGCCGGGGGCCGCGCCGGGAAGTTCCTGCGGCCTGAACCGGCAGCCACCAAGGTGGCTACCACGCGGGTTCAGGCAGCGGCCACCTTGGCGGCAATGTGGGCCATGGCTTCTTCCACCTGGTCCACCAGAATCAGGCACAACTCGCCCTCCTTGAGCTTGTCCATGGCCGAGTCGATGGCAATGAACTCCCCCCGGATTTCCGAAGACTCGCGGGTTCGCGTAGCGCCCTTGAGGCCTTCGCGCAGCAGGGCCAGCACTTCGCCGTCGCTGCGACCGCGCTGGCACTGGTCTTCAAACATCACCACTTCATCAAAGGCGCTGCCCAGAATTTCGGTCTGCTGGCGAATGTCCTGATCGCGGCGGTCACCGGCACCGCTGATCACGACGCTGCGTCGGGTGGCGGG
>CAKZJN010000007.1 GCA_936943465.1 uncultured Rhodoferax sp. | reverse complement strand
CGTTCGGCCCGTATGTTGTACGAGGTGCTGGGCGATATCTGGGTGGTGCAGCGCAACCCCTATTTGCAGGACGACCTGCTGGACAACCCCAAGCGCCGAGCCTTGTTGGTCGAGGCCCTGCACCACCGCCTGAGCGAAGTGGCCAAGCGCCGCACCCCGGACGCGGACCGCGAGCGCGACGCCATGGTGGGCCAGTTGCTGACTGCGGCCAGCGCAGCCGTGCAGGCTTTTGACGCAGCCTTTGAAGAAGTGGCAGCGCTGCGTCGCAAGGCCCAGCGGCAGTTGAACAAGGTCACCGCCAAAGACAACATCAAGTTTGATGGCCTGTCGCGCGTGAGCCATGTGACCGACGCGACCGACTGGCGCGTGGAATACCCGTTTGTGGTGCTGACGCCCGACTCCGAAGAAGAGATGGCCGGGCTGGTGAAGGGCTGTATCGACCTGGGGCTGACCATCATCCCGCGCGGAGGCGGCACCGGTTACACCGGCGGCGCCGTACCGCTGACCTGGAAGAGCGCGGTGATCAACACCGAAAAGCTCGAAGCCATGTCCGAGGTGGAACTGAAGCGCCTGCCCGGTCTGGACGTTGACGTGGCTACCGTTTGGAGTGAAGCCGGCGTGGTGACGCAGCGCGTAGCCGATGCGGCCGAGCGCGCGGGCTACGTGTTTGCGGTGGACCCCACTTCGGCCGAAGCCAGTTGCATTGGCGGCAATATCGCCATGAATGCCGGCGGCAAAAAGGCGGTGCTGTGGGGCACCGCGCTGGACAATCTGGCGAGCTGGCGCATGGTGACGCCACAGGCCGAGTGGCTGGAAGTTACGCGCATCAACCACAACATGGGCAAGATCCATGACGTGGACGTGGCCAGCTTTGAGCTGCAGTATTTCAAGGCCGACGGCAAAACCAAGCTGCGCACCGAGCGGCTGGATATTCCGGGCCGCACCTTCCGCAAGGAGGGCCTGGGCAAGGACGTGACCGACAAGTTCTTGAGCGGTCTGCCGGGCATTCAGAAGGAAGGTTGCGACGGTCTGATCACCAGCGCGCGCTGGGTGGTGCACCGCATGCCGCAGCACACCCGCACCGTGTGCCTGGAGTTTTTTGGTGACGCCAAGCTGGCCGTGCCCAGCATTGTGGAAATCATCGACTTCATGTTTGCCGAGCAAAAGCGCAGTGGCGTGTTGTTGGCGGGCCTGGAACACCTGGACGACCGTTACCTCAAGGCGGTGGGTTACGCCACCAAGTCCAAGCGCGGCGGCCTGCCCAAGATGGCGCTGTTTGGAGACATTGCCGGTGACGACGCAGACGCCGTGGCGCGGGCTACGTCAGAAGTGGTGCGGATTGCCAACTCGCGCAATGGCGAGGGCTTCATTGCCATCAGCCCCGAAGCGCGCAAAAAGTTCTGGTTGGACCGCAAGAAAACTGCTGCCATCAGCCGCCACACCAACGCCTTCAAGATCAATGAAGACGTGGTGATTCCGCTGCCGCGCATGGCCGAGTACACCGATGGCATTGAGCGCATCAACATCGAGCTGAGCCTGCACAACAAGCTGGCTTTGTGCGACGCGCTGACCGACTTTTTCCAGAACGGCAACCTGCCGCTGGGCAAGGCCGGCGATGGTAGCGACGTACCGGAGCCCGAACTGCTGCAAGAAAAGGTGGATCAGGCGCTGGCGCTGGTGGCTGGCGTGCGCGCCCAGTGGCAAGGCTGGCTGAACGATGTGGCCACGCTGTTCCCGCAATTGCAGGACCACAGCCTGCGCGCTAGCTGGAAAAAGCAAATCCGCCTGCCCCTGCAAGACATCTTCACCGGTGGCGCGTTTGAGGCGGTGCAAAAGGAAATTTCGGCGATTCACCAGCGTGTGCTCAAGGGTCGCGTGTGGGTGGCGCTGCACATGCACGCCGGTGACGGCAATGTGCACACCAACATCCCGGTCAACAGCGACGACTACGACATGCTGCAAGCCGCCCATGGCGC
>CAKZJN010000006.1 GCA_936943465.1 uncultured Rhodoferax sp. | reverse complement strand
CCCTTCCACTCTTCCTTGGACATGCCGTTGCCCAGATCCTTGTCGATCCAGGGAATCAGCGAGCCTCCCAGCGGCACGCCGAAATTAGCAGTCTCGGAAGCGGTCAGTGCGCGTTGCTTGGCGATCACCTTGCGGTCGATTTCCAGAATGGCGCTCTTGGGGTCGTCCAGCATGGAGCGCACTTCGGCGTTCAGCGTGCCGTATTGGGTCAGCAGTTCGCGCATGTGCTGAGCGCCGCCGCCCGATGCAGCCTGGTAAGTCTGGGTGGACATCCACTCCACCAACCCCGCCTTGTACAGCGCGCCCACGCCCATCAGCATGCAGCTCACGGTGCAGTTGCCGCCAATCCAGTTCTTGCCGCCGTTGGCGAGCGCGTTCTTGATGACCGGCATATTGACGGGGTCGAGAATGATGACCGCGTCTTTTTCCATGCGCAGGGTGCTTGCTGCGTCAATCCAGTGGCCGTTCCAGCCGGCAGCGCGCAGCTTGGGGAACACTTCGGTGGTGTAGTCACCGCCCTGGGCGCTGATGATGATGTCGCAACGCTTGAGCGCATCGATGTTGAATGCGTCTTGCAGTGTGGTTTCGTTTTTGGCTTGCGCGGGGGCTTTGCCACCCGAATTGGAAGTGGAGAAGAACAGGGGTTCGATCAAGTCGAAGTCGCCCTCTTGCACCATACGGTCCATCAACACCGAGCCGACCATGCCACGCCAGCCGACCAAACCTACCAACTTGCTCATTTCATCGCCCTTTCAAATAAAGAAAACAGTGCCTTAACCTAACGCTTGCAGACTGTTTGCCCGGCTCGTCTGGCCGGGAGGGGCGCACGACGAACCAGGCTGGATCAGCCCTTAATGGTCGTGGTTTTGGAGGAAGTTGCACGCACAAACACACCGGCCTTGGCGGCAGGTGCGCGGTTCAGAGTGAACGTGTGGGCGTGAAACATGGGGTCGGATTGTATCGGATGCCGCTTTGCGCTGGGCTTACAAAGCGAAAAGGCCTCAAAAGGCCTTTTCGATAGCTGCTGACAACCTGCCAGGTGCCGTTGTGGGGCACTTGAAACGAGGATTTATCCGAGCGCTTTCAGCACCGCATCACCCATCTGAACGGTACTGACCTTGGTGGTGCCTTCGCTGTAAATGTCGGCGGTACGCAGGCCTTGTTGCAGCACCTTTTGCACGGCGGCTTCAATGCGCTGGGCGGCGGCTTCCTGGTTCAGGCTGAAGCGCAGCATCATGGCCGCGCTCAGGATCGTGGCCAGGGGGTTGGCGATGCCCTTGCCGGCGATGTCGGGCGCGCTGCCGTGGCTGGGTTCGTACAGGCCCTGGTTCTGGCTGTTCAGGCTGGCCGATGGCAGCATGCCGATGGAGCCAGTCAGCATGGAGGCTTCGTCGGAGAGGATGTCGCCAAACATGTTGCCGGTAACCAGCACGTCAAACTTCTTGGGTGCCTTGACCAGTTGCATGGCTGCGTTGTCCACCAGCATGTGGTCCAGTTCCACGTCGGGGTATTGCTGGCCAATTTCGACCATCACGTCTTTCCAGAGTTGCGAGGTTTCCAGCACGTTGTTCTTGTCCACGCTGGTCACGCGCTTGCTGCGCTTTTGGGCGGCCTGGAAGGCGACGTGGGCAATGCGCTCGATTTCGGGGCGGCTGTAGCGCATCGTGTCAAAGGCTTCTTCCGCGCCGGGGAAGTGGCCATCGGTGGCGATGCGGCGGCCACGCGGCTGGCCGAAATAGATGTCGCCGGTCAGCTCGCGGATGATGAGGATGTCCAGGCCGGCAATCAGTTCCGGCTTCAGGCTGGACGCGCCCACCAGTTGCTCATAGCAAATGGCCGGGCGGAAGTTGGCAAAAAGCCCCAAGTTCTTGCGCAGACCCAGAATGGCTTGCTCAGGGCGCAGGGGGCGGTCCAGCTTGTCGTATTTCCAGTCGCCCACAGCACCGAACAGCACGGCGTCGGCAGCCTTGGCCAAATTGAGGGTGGATTCCGGCAGTGGGTGGCCGTGGGCCTCGTAAGCCGCACCGCCAACCAGTGCGGTTTCCATTTCCAGCGGCAGTTCCAGCGCGTTCAAGACCTTGACGGCCTCGGCAACGATTTCGGTTCCGATGCCATCACCGGGAAGTACTGCAATTTTCATAAGGGTTCCTGTTATTTACTTGAGTGCGTAGGCGCGTTCGACTTTGGCAACGCGCGTAATGAAATGTTCGTACCAGCGCTCTCTGCCGGTCTCCTGGGCGATGCGGTGCTCGGCGTTGGACTTCCATGCCCGGATGCTTGTCTCGTCTTGCCAGTAGGACACCGTGATGCCGAATCCATCGGCATCACGGGTGCTCTCTGCGCCCAGAAAACCCGGCTGCTCCGCTGCGAGTTCGACCATGCGATCTGCGGCTTGGGCGTAACCCGCCGGGTCCGCCGCTGCGCGTTGATTGGAAAAAATCACAGCGTAGTAGGGCGGCGCCGGCATCGGGGCGAAGCGCGAAGCGGTCATGGCGCCTTAGCTCACCATGCTGCGCGCCAGCCAGGGCTTTTGTGTCAGGCGTTCGGCTTCAAAGGCCTTGATCTTGTCGGCATGGCGCAGGGTCAGGCCGATATCGTCCAGACCGTTGAGCAGGCAGTACTTGCGGAACGCCTGCACGTCGAAGGCAATTTCTTCGCCTTGCGGTTTGATGATGACCTGGCGTTCCAGATCAATCGTGAGCTGGTAGCCGGGGAAGGCCAGCGCTTCATTGAACAACTGGTCCACCTGGGCCTCGCTCAGCACGATGGGCAGCAGGCCATTCTTGAAACAGTTGTTGAAGAAAATGTCCGCAAAGCTAGGCGCAATGACGGCACGAAAGCCGTATTGGTCAATGGCCCAGGGCGCGTGCTCGCGGCTGGAGCCGCAACCGAAGTTTTTGCGTGCCAACAGGATGGAGGCGCCTGCATAGCGGGGCTGGTTCAGCACGAAGTCGGGGTTGGGCTTGCGGCTGGCGATGTCCTGGCCGGGGTAGCCCGCGTCCAGGTAGCGCCACTCGTCAAACAGGTTGGGTCCGAAACCGGTTTTGCGGATGGACTTGAGAAACTGTTTCGGAATGATGGCGTCCGTGTCCACGTTCTCGCGGTCCATCGGGGCCACCAGGCCCTTGTGCAAGGTAAAGGATTTCATTTTTTTACGGATTCCTCAATTTTTTCGCCGGCTTTTTTCAGGTCCTGGCCCATGCCCTTGACGGTGTTGCATCCGGTCAGGAAAACCATGGTCGCTGCGAGTAACAGGGCGGTAATGCTTTTCATGGCGTGCTCCTTTAGCTGAATTTGCGGACGTCGACAAAGTGGCCGTGAATGGCAGCGGCGGCGGCCATGGCAGGGCTTACCAGATGGGTGCGTCCGCCGGCGCCCTGGCGGCCTTCGAAGTTGCGGTTGCTGGTGGAAGCGCAGCGTTCACCAGGTTCCAGGCGGTCGGCGTTCATGGCCAGGCACATGGAGCATCCGGGTTCGCGCCACTCAAAGCCGGCGGCCTTGAAGATTTCGTGCA
>CAKZJN010000005.1 GCA_936943465.1 uncultured Rhodoferax sp. | reverse complement strand
AAGCGCGACCAGGAAATTGCTGCACTGGTCAAACAACTGGAGTTGCGTGAAGTGCGCGACCCAGCGGCGGAAAGCCGATTGTGGGATGACTGCCGTGCCAGCATCAGCGCGCTCGACGCGGACCGTGATTTCCTGCGCACGGCCAATACCGGCGGGGAGTTCATGAGCGAAGCGCATTTGCAGCGCGTGCGTGACATCGGATCTGGAAAGACCTGGCGCAATGTCGATGGGGTGGAAGCCGATTTTCTTACTGCCGACGAAGTTGAAAACCTCACGATCCGTGCCGGAACCCTCAATTCGGCGGAGCGCGAAACCATCAATTACCACATCGTGGCCACCATCAAGATGCTGGAGCAACTGCCGTGGCCAAAGCACCTGCGCCGCGTGCCGGAATACGCCGGTGGTCACCACGAACGTATGGATGGAAAGGGTTATCCCAAGGGGCTCACACGGGAGCAGATGTCGGTTCAGGCACGTGTGATGGGCATTGCCGATATTTTTGAGGCCTTGACCGCCCGCGACCGGCCCTACAAGCAGGGCATGAAGTTGTCACAGGCCATGGGCATCATGCACAAGTTCCGCATGTCGGGCCATATCGACCCCGATTTGTTTGATGTGTTTGTCCGAGAAGGCGTTTACCGGCGTTATGCCGAACAGTTTCTCGATCCCTGGCAAATTGACGAAGTCAAACCGGAGGCATGGCAGGCCTAAGAACCGAAAGTCGTTCGGTTCGCACGGCTTGGTCGTCCCAACGCAGCCGCAGCACTTCAGCCCGGGCGTGCGCGCCGTTCGCATCCCAGTCACTGAGCACGAAGCGCTTGTGGGTGGCGTCGAGCGCGTGCAGCGCCGGCCGGTGCGTATGCCCGTGCAGCAAATGCTGGCAGCCCCGGCTTTCCAGAACTTGCAACGCTGCCGGGGTGTCGACATCGGCGTAATGCGCATCGCTGTGTTTGCGGCTTTCACTGGCTTGGCGAATGCCGCGCGCAATGGTTTGCCGTTCGGTCAATGGTTTGGCCAAAAATTCTTGTTGCCATTCGGCACTGCGCACCTGGGTTCTAAAGGCTTGGTAGCTGTGGTCGCCTAGGCACAGTGCGTCGCCATGGCTCAATAGCCAGCGTTCCGGGCCGAACTGCACGGCTGTTGGATCGGGCAGGGCGGTGGCATGGCACGCCGCCATGAGGTCCGGGCCCATCAGGAAATCCCGGTTTCCGTGCATGACAAAAAGCGCCAGCCGGGAGCCGGTCTGGCGCAATACGTCGACACAGTCGGCCTCAAAGGTGCCGGGTTGCAACGCGTCATCTCCGACCCAGACCTCAAACAGGTCGCCCAGAATAAACAGGGCGTCTGCGTGGGTCGCCTGCATATAGGCCGCCCAGACGCCAAAGGTTTTGGGGTCGGAGCTTTGCAGGTGCAGGTCGGAAATGAAATCCGCGCAGCGCCAGTGGGATGGAGCTTGTATGTCCATCCCGCCGGTGCGCATTTAGATGGCAACAGCCTTTTCTATGACCACGTCTTCGACGGGCACATCGTCGTGATAGCCCTTGCGCGAGGTCTTGACAGCCTTGATCTTGTCCACCACCTCGGTGCCGGAAACCACTTTGCCGAACACGGCATAGCCCCAGCCTTGCGCGGTGGGGTTGGTGTGGTTCAAGAAACCGTTGTCCGCCACATTGATGAAGAACTGGGCGGTTGCGGAGTGCGGGTCACCGGTACGGGCCATGGCCACGGTGTAGTTGGCGTTCTTCAGGCCGTTGTTGGCTTCGTTGGTGATGGGGGCATCGGTCGGCTTTTGCGCCATGCCGGGTTCCATGCCGCCGCCCTGGATCATGAAGCCAGGAATCACGCGGTGAAACACGGTGTTGTTGTAGTGGCCCTTGTTGACATAGGCCAGGTAGTTGGCGACCGACTTGGGTGCCTTGGCTTCGTCGAGTTCCAGGGTGATCACACCGTAGCCGGTGATGTGCAGTTCTACTTTCGGGTTGCTCATGGTTTATTTGGCCAAAGTGGCGGAGTTAATGACGATGGGGGTGTTGGGCACGTTCTGGAACATGCCCTTGTTGCCCGTGGGGACGGCGCGCATCTTATCGATAGTTTCCATGCCAGAGATGACTTTGCCGAAAACGGTATAGCCATAGCCCTGTGTCGTGGGTGCTGAGAAATTCAGGAAACCGTTGTCCACCACGTTCACAAAGAACTGTGCGGTGGCTGAGTTGGGGTTCTGTGTCCGTGCCATGGCGACGGTGCCACGCTCGTTTTTCAGGCCGTTTTGGGATTCGATGGCAATCGGCTCACGCGTGGCCTTCTCGCTCATGGTCTGCGTATAACCGCCACCTTGAACCATAAAGCTGCCAATCACCCGGTGAAAAACCGTGCCGTCGTAATGCTTGTCCTTCACGTACTGCAGAAAGTTTTCCACCGTCTTGGGTGCCTTCTCGGGGTACAGCTCCAGCGTGAAGTCACCCAAGCTGGTCTGGAATTTCACTTGGGGAGCCGATTGGGCAAAAGCCGAAGTGCCCATAGCCAAGGCGGCTGCCAGGCTGATTGCCATACGTCGGCTGATGGTTTTCATGTGCATTAAAGCGTTCCTTCAAAAAAAATCTTCCACTGCCCGCCCTGACGGGACCAGTATTGTCGCTTGATCCAACCGCTGCGTCGGCCAGCGGTCACTTCGCCCAGACTGACGACCATGGTATCGGCCGTGTCGGTCCACCGCAAAAGTGTGACATCTTTCAGTTCGATGCTGCGGCCCCGAATCTTAGTGAGTTCGGCTTGCACCGAAGATGCCCACTGGTCCAAAGTTTTGCCATTGCTGTTGAAATCTCTGGTGTAGAACGATAAAACACGGCTCAGATCTCCCTCGACCCGGGCCTGACGCCAAGCATCCAGCGTCTCTTCAAATGTGCCGCTTTCCCGGCGATTGCTGCCCGGATCAACCCATTGCAACTGCGCCGCGATGACCACCGGTGTACTGCCAACCTCTACTGTTTCCATAAGTTGCATCAAGTCCGGGTTGGAAAGCACCAGACAACCGTCGGTCGCCATGGGCGCTCTGGCGAATTGGGTCGGGGGTGTGCCGTGCAACCAGATGCCGTTGCCGGTCTTTCCGCGCCGGGCGTCGAGCACATTGGGGTAGTTGATCGGTAGGGCACCGGAGCCGTAAAAGTCCTTCAGGGCCGTGGGATTCAAACGGCTGGTGATGAAGTAAACGCCCAGCGGCGTGCGCTGATCGCCTTGACTCGTCTTCGATACGCCCGCCTTGCCAACGGACGTGTAGTAGTCCCCGACCAGCGTCAACCCGGAAGTCCGGTTCTCGAAAAGGTACAGGCGGGAGCGGGATGCATCTACGGCGATGGCGTGCCGCGTGCTTCGCGCAAGCGTCACGAATTGCGAGGGAATGCTGCCGGGGCGTGGTCGGTCACTGTGGGCGCGCAAGCGCATGCGTGACTCGTCGCGCAACTCGCCCAAGGGGCCGGCTGCGCCCGCTGCCAACGCGGGCGGCACATCGCCGAATGCCTTGACCGGCCGGACGCGCGACGCGAGCAGATCTCCGTACACCAATTGCGCCAGCTGAAAATGGGGGTAGGCCTGCACCAAATTGCCCGCTTGGGTGAGTGCTTCTCGGCTTTGGCCTGCCGCCATAAGGCGGTAAACCTCCAGCAAGCGGGCCTCGGCCACACTGTCGGTCGCAGGGCCTGCGGCCTCAACCTGCGCAGGCTTGGCAGGGGCGTGGGATGGGCGTTTGGCAAAAGCAGTCTGCACCAAGGCAAGCGCTGCAATGCCAATCAGTAGCCACCGCCATCCGTGCGACATGGGCATGCGCCCCAGACCTGCAGTTACGTAGCGTCCCCGATCGGTAGCGTGCTGCGCATGTTGCGGAATCAATTGGCGACGGTTTCTTTAACGATCAGCCAGCGGTCGCCTTCCTTGGCGAACTCAAGTACTTTGTGGCTGGAGACGGCCAGTCCGCCAGCCTTGTAGTCCTGGCGGAACTTGGCCTTTGCCTGGTTGCCGGTCAGGTTCACGGAGAGGTTGTCCACCTTGACGCTGATGCTGG
>CAKZJN010000004.1 GCA_936943465.1 uncultured Rhodoferax sp. | reverse complement strand
TCCACCGCCCTGCACTCGCTCGACGAGATGATGAAGCGCGATGTGGAGCGCCCGGCGGACGCCAATTACGTCAACCGGGGCCGCCTGCAAGGTGCCATCGAGTTCCGCAATGTGAGCTTTGCCTACCCCGGCCAGACCGCGCCCTCGCTGCACGGTTTGAGCTTCCGCATCAAGCCGGGCGAAAAGGTGGCTATTCTGGGACGCATTGGTTCCGGCAAGACCACGCTGGAGAAACTGGTGCTGGGCCTGTTCCAGCCGACCGAAGGCGCGGTGCTGGTGGACGGCATTGATCTGCGCCAACTTGACCCGGCCGAACTGCGCAGCCAGATTGGCTATGTGCAGCAGGACATCATGCTGTTTTACGGCACCCTGCGCGAAAACATCACGCTGGGCGCACCGCAGGCGCAGCACCAGGATATCGTGCGGGCGGCCGAAATCGGTGGTGTGCTGTCGCTGGTCAACCACCATCCGCAGGGCTTTGACATGCTGGTCGGCGAACGCGGCGAATCGCTGTCGGGCGGCCAGCGCCAGGGCGTCGCGATTGCCCGCGCGGTGATTAACGACCCGCCCATCCTGCTGCTGGACGAACCCACGTCGAGCATGGATTATTCGAGCGAAGAAGACATCAAGCGCCGCATTACCGAGTATGCAAAGGACAAGACGGTGCTGCTGATCAGCCACCGCACGGCCTTGCTCGAACTGGTTGACCGCATCATCGTGATGGATGGCGGTCGCATCGTGGCAGATGGTCCCAAGGAGCAGGTGGTTACCGCCCTGCGCCAGGGCCGCATTGGAAAGGCTGCATGATGGCCTGGTTCAACGAAAAAGCATTCCACCGCACCGGCGAACTGATGGCCAAAACCGCAGAGTCCGGCAACAAAACCTTTGGCCCGCTGGTCAAGCGGCTCACGCCCATCGAGGACAACGCGCAAATGGACTGGGCTGGCGAGGCCGACTGGGCCCGCTTGCAGCAAGACCCGTTGCGCGCCCGCATGCTCATGCGGGTGGTGGGCATTACCCTGATCGTGCTGGTGGTGTGGGCTGCGTTTGCCCCCATCGACGAGGTAACCCGTGGTGAGGCCCGCGTGGTGCCCACCAGCCAGGTGCAGATTGTTCAAAGTGTGGACGGCGGCATTGTTGAAGAGCTGATGGTGAAAGAAGGCCAGGTGGTGGAAGCCGGTCAACTGCTGATGCGCGTCGATCCGACCCGGTTTGTCTCCAACCTGCAGGAAAGCCGGGTCAGCCAGGCCGCCTTGCGCGCCAAGAAACTGCGTTTGGACGCGCTCACCCGCGGCATTCCCTTCAACCCGCCGGCCGACCTGATCAAGGAAGCGCCGGAAGCCGTGGCCCAGGAAGCCCGCTTGTACGAATCGCGCCGGGCAGAAATTGGTGCCCAGGTCGGCATTTCGCAGACCCAGTTGACCCAGCGCCAGCAGGAGCTCAACGAGGTGAAGGCCCGCAAGGAACAAGCCGAACGCACGCTGGAACTGATGACCAGGGAACTGAACGCCACCAAACCGATGGTGGCGACCGGCGCGGTGTCGGAAGTGGAAGTGCTGCGTCTGGAGCGTGAAATTGCCCGACTGCGCGGCGACCGCGAACAGGCCACGGCCCAGATCTCCCGGGTGCAGGCGGCCATTCAGGAAGCGACGCGCAAGATTGACGAGGTGTCCCTCACCAGCCGCAACCAGATGAGCGGCGAACTGTCGGAAACCATGGGCAAGCTGGCGGCCATGAGCGAAAGCGGCAAAACGCTGGAAGACAAGGTCAAGAAGGCCGATGTGCGCTCGCCCATGCGCGGCATCGTCAAGCGCCTGCTGGTCAACACGCTGGGTGCCGTGGTGCAGCCGGGCAAAGAACTGGTGGAAGTGGTGCCGCTGGACGACGCGCTGATTCTGGAGGTGCAGATTGCGCCCAAGGACATCGGCTTCCTGCGCCCGGACCAGAAGGCCACGGTCAAGTTCACCGCCTACGACTACTCCATTTATGGCGGGCTGACCGCCGATGTGATCAACATCGGTGCCGACTCGGTGCTGGATGAAAAGGGCAATGCCTTCTATCACGTGCGCGTACGCACCCACAAGCCGAGCCTCGGACCCGGTTTGCCCATCATCCCGGGCATGGTGGCGCAGGTGGATATATTGACGGGTAAGAAAACCGTGCTTTCTTATTTGCTCAAACCGGTGCTGAAGGCCCGGGCCAATGCATTGACCGAACGATGAACCCTCAACATTTCTTCCTGTCCGGCAGCGCGAGCCAACCCAGCGAGCGGTGGAAACAGGCCTTCCCTGAAGCACGGACGGTAGCGCCTGCCGACCTGCCCCGGCGTCTGGAAAACCTGCAACCCAAGCAATGCCTGTTCTGGGTCCCCAGTGGTGACCCCGACTGGCGCGCTCTGCTGGCGCTGGCCCAGAAAGTTCAGCCAGGCGCCCGCGTGGTCGTGCTGTCTGGCGCGCCGGAGCCCGGTGAAGGCCTGATGGCCTTGGATGCCGGTGCTCTGGGTTACACCCACTCACACGGTCTGCCGGAATTGCTGCAGGAAGTCGCGACGGTGGTGCAACACGGCGGCCTGTGGGCCGGACCGGAATTGCTTAAGCGCCTGGTGGCCTCTACCAGCGCTGCGCTGGCCACGTTGCCGCAACCGTCCAGCGCGCCGGGCCCCACGGCCCAAAACTACGCCAAGGCTTGGGCCACCCTGTCAGGCCGGGAGGCGCAGGTTGCCTTGCAGGTGGCTGCCGGCAAGTCCAACAAGGAAGTGGCCGATCAGCTATTCATTTCCGAACGCACGATCAAGGCCCACTTGGGTTCCATTTTTGACAAATTGGGCGTACGAGACCGCCTGCAACTGGCACTGCTGGTGGGCACTCTGAGCCCGGCCGACCGCGCCCAAAAAGGGGTTAACGCATGACCGATGATTCGCCCGACACCTTGGCGTCGATTGACGCTGCCCATGCCGAACTGCTCAGCCAGTCGGACACCGCCATTGCGCGGGTGCTGGAAGACTTGGTGGATGTGCTGATTACGCGGGGCGTGATCCAGTTCACCGATCTGCCCGAGGCAGCGCAGGCCAAACTGCTGACCCGCCGCCAGACCCGCGCCCGGCTCAAGGATTCGCTGCAACTGCTGCCCGGCGACGGCGAAGGCGGGTTGCTGTAAACCTTAAGCCGACTTAAATCAGGCTCAAGCCCGTCCCCGGACGGGCTTTTTTGTTTGCGCTGGCTCAAATTGGTACCTAAGTCCAATACCAAAGCCGGACCGGAACCGATAACCTTGCGCCCAAGTTTGGAAATTGTTCGCCGTTGAACGTTTCTTGGCCCCTTCAACTACATACATCGGAGTTCCACCATGGCCACTATCGCCACCGTCGCAGCACTCACCGGACCAGGTAAGGCTTATGCCGTCAACGCCCAGGGCGTGCAGCGTGAACTGAAGGCCAACGACACCCTGGAAAAGGGCGAAACCCTCAAAACGGTGGGCGATGTGCAGGTGGAATTGGTGTCCGACGACATGCGCACCCTGCATGTCAACCCCGACCAGGTGGTCAAACTCGACGACAACGTCTTCCAGTCCGAACAAACCCCCACGGCCGCCGACGCTGCCGTAACCAACACCGCAACCACCGAGACCATCATCCAAGCGCTGGACCGCGGCGAGGACTTGAGCACCACCCTGGAAGCCACAGCGGCCAGCGTGGGTGACGGCGGTGGCGGTGGCGGCACCACGTTTGTGCAGTTGGGTCGCATTTCGGAAGGCGTTTCCGGCAATTCGTATGGATTTGACTATGTGGGTCAGGGCAACCTGCCCATTACCCAAGGCGCCGCAACCGGCAGCAACCCCGTCGTCGGCATCACCATCGATCCGATCACCGGCGACAACATCATTAACAACCAGGAATCCAACTCGCCCAACACCACCATCTCCGGCACGGTGAGCGGCGATGCGCGTCTGGGTGACACCGTGACCGTGACGGTCAATGGACACACCTACACCGGCACGGTGACATCCGGCAGCAACGGCCTGGGCTTCAGTATTCCGGTCATTACCGAAGATCTGGTTGCTGATCCGACCATTACCGCCTCCATCACCGCGCTCGGCACCTCGGGTGTCACGGCGACTGCAACCGTCGATGTGACGGTGGCTAACGACACGCTGAATGCCCGTATTTCGATTGATCAAATCAACGGGCACGGAAAAATCAGCAACACCGCAGAAGCAGTCACCATTACCGGCAAGGTCAAGGTTGAGTACTCGGGAGATAGCGGAACAGGGGAAGAGCGCGTCACGCTGAACATCGGCGGCAAGGAATACGTGGCAACCATTGCCGAAGATGGCTCCTACAGCGTAGAGGGCGTCCCTGTAGAGGACGTTGTCAACAAGGAAGACGGCAGCGTCAAAGAAATTACCGCAACCATCAAGGCGTCTAACTCCAATGGCAGCGAAAGCACGGCCTCAACATCCACCACGCCGGTGTACGACAACCCCGCTGCAACGGTCACCATCACTTCAGTCGCAGGCGACAACATCATCAACAACGTCGAAGTGCAAGGCCAAGTTGCCGTGGTCGGTACCGTGGGTGGTAGCGCCAAGGACGGCGACACCGTGACCATCACTGTTGGTTCTGGCGAAAACCTGCGCACCTACACCGGCACCGTAGTCAATGGCGGCTTCAGTATCCTGGTGGACGGCGAAGCCGTGGCCGGCCAGACCATTACTGCATCGGTCAGTGGCGTCAATGCCGTTGGCAGCACCTACAGCAGCTCGGATGATCAGGATGTGGCCCCAGGAGCCGTTCTTCAGACCGGAAACATCGCTCTGGATGAAACTAACACCGTATTGACAACCGGTGGCACCGTCACAGCGGCCGTGGCTACGACCTTTGTGGCCCAAGTCAACGTGGCAGGCACACATGGCACCTTCAATATCGAAGATTCCGGCAAGTGGACCTACACCGCGAACTCTGCGTACGACAACCTTAACGTGGGCGAGCAGGTCAGCGACAGCTTCACCGTTCAGTCTGCTGACGGTTCGGTAACTTCGGTCACGGTCACGATCAACGGTACGAACGATGCGCCCCAAATCACTAGCGCCGCCCAAGCGGGTTCTGTTACCGAAGACGACCTGCTGACCACTTCCGGCCAGGTGACCTCCAGTGACGTGGACCACAATGCGACCGCTACCTTCAGCGTCGATACAACCGCTGGAACCTATGGCAATCTGGCGCTGGATGCGGCCACCGGCAAGTGGACCTACACCCTGGATAACGCTGCCAGCCAGAGCCTGATTGCCGGTGAAATCAAAACCGAAACTTTCAAGGTCACGGTGACCGATGACCAGGGCGCCACTGCGACGCAAGACGTGGTCATCACCATCAACGGCACCACCGACGCGCCGACTTTCTCCACCGGTGCGGGCAAAGACGCCGGCTCCGTGACCGAAGACGCCGTGGTGCCTGACACCAACGAGCTCAGCACCACCGGCAAGCTGGTAGTGACCGACGCCGACAAGAACCAGAGCGGCATTGACACCGACGTACCCCCCAGCGCGCCCACCGGCACTCTAGGCAGCCTGATCATCGATGTGGATGGCAACTGGAACTACACCGTCGGCAACTCCCTGGTGCAGTACCTCAAGGAAGGCGAGACCAAGGAAGAAGTCTTCACCGTCAAGTCCGTTGACGGAACATCGCACGACATCACCATCACCATCACCGGCACTGCAGACGCGCCGACTTTCTCAACCGGTGCGGGCAAAGACGCCGGCTCCGTGACCGAAGACGCCGTGGTGCCTGACACCAACGAGCTCAGCACCACCGG
>CAKZJN010000003.1 GCA_936943465.1 uncultured Rhodoferax sp. | reverse complement strand
GCGTGTGCAAAGAAGAAAGTTTTCATCAACGCCAAGGCTACGAAGCCTTGCTGGTGATGATGCAGGGCACCGCCGAACAAAAGGCCATGGTGCAGGACTCGGTGAACCGCTTCTGGTGGAAATGCCTGGCCATGTTCGGGCCGCCGGATGCCAACAGCCCGCACAGCGAGCAGGCGATGCGCTGGGGCATCAAGCGCATCAGCAACGACGACCTGCGCCAGAAGTTCATTGACGCCACCGTGCCGCAGGCCAACGTGTTGGGCGTGACCCTGCCCGACCCGGACCTGAAGTGGAACGAGGAACGCCAGCACTACGACTACGGCCAGATTGACTGGGACGAGTTCTGGAACACCGTCAACGGCAACGGCCCCTGCAACAAGGAGCGCCTGGCGACCCGCGTGCAGGCGCACAACGACGGCCAGTGGGTGCGCGACGCCGCCCTGGCCTACGCCCAAAAACACCAACCCACCGCACACAAGGAAGCAGCATGAGCACCACCGCACTGAAAGACTGGCCCCTCTGGGAAGTATTTGTTCGCAGCAAGCAGGGCCTGGAGCACAAGCACTGCGGCAGCCTGCACGCATCGGACGCGCAGCACGCGCTGCAGATGGCGCGTGATGTGTACACCCGCCGCCAGGAAGGCGTGAGCATCTGGGTGGTGCCCTCCAAGGCCATCACCGCCAGCGCTCCCGAGGACAAGGATGCGATGTTCGATCCGGCCGCCGACAAGATCTACCGCCACCCCACGTTCTACGACATCCCTGAAGAAGTGGGGCACATGTAATGGCCGGCTACCAAGACTACCTGCTGCACCTGGCCGACAACGCGCTCATCCTGGGCCAGCGCAATGCCGAATGGTGCGGCCACGGCCCTGTCATTGAGGAAGACCTGGCGCTGGCCAATAACGCGCTTGACCTGATTGGTCAGGCCCGCTTGCTGTACCAGCACGTGGCCACCGTGCGCAAGGATGGCAAGAGCAGCGAAGACCTGCTGGCCTTCTTCCGCGATGTGCCGGACTTCAAGAACTACACGCTGTTGGAACTGCCGCACAGCACCGCGATCCTGCCAACCGCGCGGGGCGACCGCGACTATGCCGTGACCGTGGCGCGCAACTTCTTGTACAGCGCACTGATGGTGCAGGTGTGGGCTGCACTCACCGCGTCCAACGACGCCCAACTGGCCGCCATTGCCTCCAAGTCGCTGAAAGAGGCGCAATACCACCTGCGCCACGCGCACGACTGGGTACTGCGCCTGGGCGACGGTACCGAAGAATCGCGGCGCCGTATGCAGGCCGCGTTCGACTACCTGATGCCGTTTACGCAGGAATTCTGGACGCCCAGCGCGGCTGAATCCGCCGCCGTCAAGACCGGCGCCGGTGTGGACGTGAACAGGTTCCGCGCGGAGTGGGAAGCCACCGTGGCCGACACGCTGCAGGCCGCGACCTTGAAGCTGCCCAGCAGCAAGGGCTTTGTCACCACCGGCAAGCATGGCGTGCACTCCGAGCACCTGGGCTTTGTGCTGGCTGAAATGCAAAGCCTGGCACGGGCCCACCCCGAAGCCGTCTGGTAAGCACCATGCAGGCTGACGCCCCATCCAACGGCACCGCTTTGCCCGCCGGCATGTCCCGTCTGCCCGACGGGCCGCTGGCGCAAAGCCAGGGTGCCGACGCGCACCACGCCATCTGGGAGTTGCTGGAGTCGGTGACCGACCCCGAAATCCCGGTGGTGAACCTGCGCGAGATGGGCATTTTGCGGGCCGTGCGGCAGGGCCAAAGCGGCCTGGAGGTGGTGATCACCCCGACCTACAGCGGCTGCCCGGCGATGAGCCAGATGGCAGACGATGTAGAGCAGGCGCTGGCCCGTGGCGGTGTGGCGGCCCGCGTCATCACGCAACTGGCCCCCGCCTGGTCCACCGACTGGATGACGCCCGAGGCACGCGACAAGCTGCGTGCCTATGGCATTGCACCGCCTGCCAAAAGCGCTTGCGCGGCGTCGGCCGGCTCTCAGGTGATTGCTTTTGCTCCGCGCAGGAACGCGGGTGCAGGTGTGGGCGTAAGCCAGGCCGACAGCGTGGCCTGTCCGCAATGCGGCTCCAGCAACACCACCGAAATTTCGCACTTCGGCTCCACCGCGTGCAAGGCCCTGTACCGCTGCCTGGCCTGCATGGAACCGTTTGACTACTTCAAACCCTATTAACCCTTACACCCCGCACCACCATGACCGCATCCTCCCGATTCCATGATTTGCGCATCGCCCGCGTCAGCCCCGAGGCGGCTGGCTCGGTGGCCATCGCCTTTTCGGTGCCCGAAGACCTGGTCGAGCGCTTCGACTTTCAGCCCGGCCAGTACCTGACTTTGCGCAGCAAGATTGACGGGGCCGATGTGCGCCGCAGCTACTCCATTTGCTCCACCCACAGCCACCTGCGCCGCAAGCGCGAACTGGTGGTGGGCATTCGCCCCATGCAAGGCGGGGTGTTCTCCAACTGGGCCGCCAGCAGCCTCAAGGCCGGCGACACCCTGTCGGTGATGCCGCCCGAGGGCCGCTTTGTCTCCAAGCGTCCACGCGCGCTGCACCGCGTGGCCTTTGCGGCGGGCTCGGGCATCACGCCGATTCTGTCCATCATGGCCAGCACGCTGGAAGACCAGCCCGAGTCCAAATTCACGCTGGTGTATGGCAACCGCAGCATGAACTCGGTGATGTTCAACGAGGCGCTGCAAGACTTGAAAGACCGCTTTGCCGACCGCCTCACGCTGATCCACATCCTCTCGCGTCAGGCGCAGGAAGTGGACTTGCTGCAAGGCCGCATTGATGCCGACAAGGTGAAGAGCATCATCGACACGCTGTTGCCGGTGGCCAGCATGGACGAGGTGTTTGTCTGCGGCCCCGAGGTGATGATCGAGACCACCCGCAAGGCTTTGCTCGATGCGGGCGTGCCGGAAAAACAGATTCACACCGAGCGCTTTACTTCGCCTTCGCTGGAAACCCTGACCCCCGAGGCGCGCCAGGCAGCGGTAGCCACCAAGGCGAAGGCAGCCAGTGGCAGCACGGTGGCACTGACGCTGGTGCTCGACGGCAAGGAGCATGCTTTGCAGATTGGCCCCGATCAATACATCCTGGATGTGGCGTTGTCGGCGGGCCTGGACTTGCCTTACTCGTGCAAGGGCGGCGTCTGCGCCACCTGCCGCGCCAAGGTCATGCAAGGCGAAGTCACCATGGACAAGAACTTTGGCCTGGAGACCTGGGAGACCGATAAGGGCTTTGTGCTCACCTGCCAGTCCCGCTGCACCAGCGACCGCCTCACCGTCAGCTACGACGAACGCTAATTTCTTTTACCTGTACTTCACACAATGACCCAAACGATTCAGAGTTACATCGGCGGCCGCTGGCAGGGCGCTGAGGCCGCAGCAGCGCTGCGCAGTGCCGTCAACGGCAAGACTATCGCCCACACCCATGCCGAGTCCCTCGACTTTGCCGAGGCAGTGGAACATGCCCGCCGCAAGGGCCTGCCTGCCCTCATGGCCATGGACTTTCAGGAGCGCGCCCAGCGCCTCAAGGCCCTGGCCAAGTACCTGCTGGAGCACAAGGAACAGCTCTACGCGGTGTCGGCCCATACCGGCGCCACCAAGGTGGATAGCTGGATCGATATTGAAGGCGGCGCAGGCACGCTCTATGCCTATTCCAGCGTCGGCAGCAACGAGTTGCCCTCGGGTAATCTGGTGCATGAAGGCCCGGCTTTTGCCATCGGCAAAAAGGGCGGCTTTTCGGGCACGCACGTGCTCGTTCCCCGCGGCGGTTTGGCGGTGCACATCAACGCTTTTAACTTTCCGGTCTGGGGCTTGCTGGAAAAGTTTGCGCCCAGCTTTCTGGCGGGCATGCCGTGCATCGGCAAACCGGCCAGCGCCACCAGTTACCTGACCGAAGCGGCCATGCGCCTTATCGTGCAATCGGGCATCCTGCCCGAGGGCAGCTTGCAGTTGGTGATTGGCGGCACAGGTGATTTGTTGGACCGCCTGAACGGCGCCGATGTGGTTACCTTCACCGGCTCGGCCGACACGGCAGCGCGCCTGCGCGTGCACCCCAACGTGATTGCCAACTCCATCCCCTTCAACGCAGAAGCGGACTCGCTGAATTGCGCCATCCTCGGGCCCGATGTATCGCCCGATGACGAAGAGTTTGGTCTGTTTGTGAAAGAAGTGGTGCGCGAAATGACGGTCAAGGCCGGGCAGAAGTGCACTGCCATTCGCCGCGCCATCGTGCCCTCAAAATATCTGGACGCCGTGTGCGAGCAAATCGCCGCACGCCTGGCCAAGACTACTGTGGGCGACCCGTCTGTAGAAGGCGTGCGCATGGGGCCATTGGCCAGCCACGCACAGCAGGCCGATGTGGCCGAGCGCATTGCCATGCTCCGTAAAGACGCAGAGCTGGTTTTCAGCGGCAAGACTGATTGGGTGGGCGAGGGCACCGCAGAGGGCGCTTTCTGCGCACCCACGCTGCTGGCCTGCCGCAAGCCGATGGATGTGGACGCCGTGCACGATGTGGAAGCCTTCGGTCCCGTCAGCACCGTCATGGGGTATGACGATCTGGACCAGGCATTGACGCTGGCCGCACGCGGCAAGGGTAGCCTGGTCGCCACCCTGGTCACACACGACACCGCCGTCGCTGCCAAAGCCATCCCGGCCATGGCCGCATGGCACGGCCGCCTGCA
>CAKZJN010000002.1 GCA_936943465.1 uncultured Rhodoferax sp. | reverse complement strand
GGCACCGAGGCGCTGCGCTCCACCGGTGACGAGTACGCTTTTGATTTCAGCGGCGGCCATGGCGACGCCCCGCCGGAGCGGCTGGCGGTTGCGGTGCAGGTACCGGCGCCTGCGGTTTGTCCTGGGGCAATTCTTCTTCCACCAGCAGCGTGGTGCCGCTGATGCTGCTCTCCTGCAAGGCCAGCAACACGGCGGCGGTGGTGTCCAGGTCGGTTTCCTGGTGGTGGCTGGGCAGGCTGGCGCTGCGTTCAGCCAGCTTTTCGCCCCGCAGCAGGGGCTGGTGCTGCCCCATGACCGGCGCCACACCCACCACCCGCACCAGCGGTTGCAAGGCCAGGGCCAGCATGGAGTTGGCGGCGTCGAGTGCGGCCTTGGACAGGGTGTAGCTCACAAAATCGGGGGTCTGGTTCCAGAGCTTCTGGTCCAGCAGGTTGACCACCACGCCGCGCGCTTTGGGCTCCAGCGCCTGCCGCGCGCTCAGGTGCGCATGCAGCCCTTGCGCCAGCAGAATGGCGGCACCGGCATTGCTGCGCATGTGCTTTTCCATGGCGGCAAAGCTGAAGGTGGCGGCGTTGTCGTGCTCAAAGGTTGAGGCGCAGTTGACCACCGCATCGACCGGCCCCATGGCCTCCACCACGGCGGGCAGGAGGTTGCGCACGGCTGTTTCCATCCCCAGATTGGACCGAAAGGCCTGTGCACCCGGCGTTAGCCGGCCGCAGTCGGCCACGGTCTGGCGCGCTTCTTCCACCGAATCACGGTAATGCACCGCCACGCGCCAGCCGTTGGCGGCGAGCTTCAAGGCAATGGCACGGCCCAGGCGCTTGGCGGCGCCCGTCACCAGCACGACAGGAGGCAAGGCAGAGGGGGAGGCAGTGGCAGACATTGAGGGACAATTCGACGCGATATGACAACACCCCCGAGTTTACCCACCCCCCCCGGCATTCCCCTTTCCGCTGAGGCCGCACAGGTCATCGCGGACTTGCAGCGGGTGATTGCCGCCGAGATGGAGCGTGCCGCCGGCTGGCTGGGCTTTGAGCGCTTTATGGAACTGGCGCTGTACGCGCCCGGTCTGGGCTATTACGCTAACGGTTCCACCAAATTTGGCACCCTGCCCCAAGGCACCAAGGAAGCAGATGGCAGCGTCAAGGGTGCCGGCAGCGACTTTGTGACCGCGCCCGAGATGTCACCGCTGTTTGGCTACAGCCTGGCCCATCAAGTGGCGCAGGCCCTGCAAGCCACCGGCACCTTGGAAGTGTGGGAGTTTGGAGCCGGAACCGGCGCGCTGGCGCTGCAGGTGATTACCGCGCTCAAGGCCATGGGGCAACCGGTTGCGCGCTACACGATTGTGGATTTGTCCGACAGCCTGAAAGAGCGCCAACGCCACACGCTGCGGGAACACCTGGACACGGTGCAGTGGGTGAGCGCGCTGCCGGAGCGTTTTAGCGGCGTGGTGCTGGGCAATGAGGTGCTGGACGCCATGCCGGTCGCGCTGCTGGCGCGGGTGAAAGGCGACTGGTACGAGCGCGGCGTGGGCCTGAAGGACGGCGCATGGGCGTGGACGGACCGGCCCACGACGGCCAGCCCCCCTCTGGAGGTCGAAGGCGAGCACGATTACCTGACCGAAGTGCACCCGCAGGCGGAAGCCTTTGTGCGCACGCTGGCCGACCGCATGGAACGGGGCGCGGCCTTCTTTCTGGACTACGGTTTCCCGGAAGCCGAGTACTACCACCCGCAGCGCCACATGGGCACCGTGATGTGCCACCGGGCCCACCAGGCCGATGACAATCCGCTGGACGCCGTGGGCCTGAAAGACATCACCGCCCACGTCAACTTCACCGGCATTGCCGTGGCGGCACAGGACGCTGGAATGGACGTGCTGGGCTACACCAACCAGGCGCACTTTTTGATGAACTGCGGGCTGGTCCAACTGATGCAGGAAGCGCCGCTGCCCGAGCGCGTGGCGGCCCAGAAGCTGATTCTGGAACATGAAATGGGCGAGCTGTTCAAGGTCATCGGGCTGGTCAAGGGCGAGGCGTTTGAGACCTTGGGCTTCGCGCGCGGCGACCGCACGCACCGCCTGTAAAGAAGACCCGCAAAAAAGACGGGACGGAGTAACCCGTGGGTAACCCGAAGGGCTCAAGCCGAGTTAGCATCTCCATTCACAATTAGTCGCACAAGCAGCACCATAAGAAGCCCCCTTCACTTGTCATGAGCACGACCCTTCGAACCCTGACCATTGAGCGCACGGCGCGCCCCTGGGGTTGGTTTGAAACGGTGATGGACATGGCTGGCAGCAAGATCAAGCGCATTGGCGTGTTTCCGGGGCAGCAAATTAGTCTGCAGCGGCATCGCATGCGCCGCGAACATTGGGTCGTCACCCTGGGTACCGCGCATGTCACGCTGGACGAACAGGTGTTTGACCTGCCCTCGGGCGGTCACTGCGACATTGCGCTGGGGCAGGTACACCGCCTGGCCAACCAGACCCAGGAACCACTGGAAATTGTGGAGGTGCAGTTTGGCAGCTACCTGGGCGAAGACGACATTGAGCGACTGCAGGACGACTACGGCAGAACATAAAGATTTGAAGAGACACGCATGAACACCAACGCATCCGACGACAGCATTCACCTCCCCGTGGGCAGCCCGCCGCTGGCCTGTGTGGACATTGGCGGCACCAAAGTGGCCGTGAGCATGGCCGACCACCGCGGCATTCTGGGTAAGGTATCCGAGCCCACCGCCAAGGAAGGCCCCAACGATGCGTTGGGCCAGCAGATCATCCGGCTGATTGGCCAGAGCTGCGCGGCCGCCGGCATTCCGGTGGAGTCGGTCGGCTCGGTGGGGGTTTCGTCGTGCGGGCCTTTCATCTTTAACGACGGCTTAGTGGAACTGGCCACGCCCAACATTTGCGGCGGCATGGCCGGTAAGGCGCGGGGCCTGCCCAACGACTGGATGAGCGCTGTGCTGGAGGCGCCGCTGCGCAAAGCCTTCAAGTCCGTGCGCGTGGAGAACGACGGTGTGGGCGCGCTGGAAGCCGAACGCCGTTGGGGCGCGCTACAAGGCGTGCGCAACTGCGCCTACGTGACCTGGAGCACCGGGATTGGCATGGGCCTGTGCGTGAACGGCCACATTCTGCGTGGCAAGAACGGCAACGCCGGCCACGGCGGCCATATCTTTGTCAGCGATAACAACGAAGCTCTGTGCGGCTGCGGCCTGATTGGTGACGTGGAATCGCTGGTGGCCGGCAACGCCATTGCGCGCCGCTTTGCCGGCGAAGGCTTTGCCGATGCGGCCGTGTTGTTCAAGGCCGCCCGCGAGGGCAATGCCCGGGCTATCGCCATCATTGACGAACTCTGCCTGGTGATGGGGCGCGCCCTGTTCAACATTACCGCCCTGCTGGACCTGGAGCGCATTTCATTGGGCGGCAGTGTGTTCTGGCACAACCGCGACTACCTGCTGCCCCGCCTGCAGGCCTTTATGAAGGGCAAGCTGCCGTCGCTGACCGACGGGCTGGAAATTGTTCCGGCCGGGCTCGGCGAGCGGGTTGGCGACTACGCGGCGCTGGCGCTGGTCATGCGCTGATTGCTGGAATAGACGCAACAGCTTCAGTAAACCGGGGCTTTAATGGCGCTGTAAGCTTTTTTTGAAACCATCCAAGGACCTTTTTCCGAAAAAAGGGAACTCAATAAAGAATTAGCGTTGGAACCATGCGATTAAAAAACAGCTTTTGGGCTTTCCTCGGTCGGTCGGTCGATACCGACAGCCAGCAGACCGAACACATTCGCGTCACGATGCTGAATGCTTTGGAGGAGCATTGCGATGAATCCCATATGCATTTAGGCAAGTCCATTCGCTACGCTACCGACATGGAAGGTCTTTGGTACCTGCGTCCTGACCTCATGCATGCCATCGCTTCCTGCAGCGATCAAACGACTGCAACTTCGGTCGTGCGTGACATCACCCAACTCTTCAAGGGGCACCTGCCCGTCGCGAAAACCTCCCAATTCGGCAAGCTGTAAAGGCGGCTTCGGATGTTCGACTTCTTCAAGAAGGCCACGCTGTCCAGTGCGGACAGCCATGACGGCGTGGGCTCATCGACCCATTTTCATTCCACGCGGCGAGAAGGGCTGCAGCCGCTGGAACTGGCCAATCTGGTTCTGTCCGACACGGTCAACAGAAATGGAATTCCCAAAGGCTGGCTGCAGGTCGAACGCCTGGACATCGACCCGCAACTGGAGACCAAGGAGATTCACCTGCAACTGGTGATGCGCCGCTGGAGCGATCAGTTGCTGCGGTACAGCGCCGCGCTTCAACAGCAATTTATAGCGGGACTGGACCATTTCGAACCCAACGTGGACCACTCCCACTTTGTGGTTTCCTGGCGCTTTGCGCAAGACTGCGCAATGCCCTCGGCGCTCATCCCCGAGGGCGTGGCCTGGTACGTTGCCGCGACAGGCCCAGCCTGACCCGAGGCGGGCCACAGCGCCCGTTTAGCGCTTGAACTTCAGTGCCAACACTTTGTCGGCTGCGCACTGCCCCTGCGGTTTACCGCCATCGCTGGCAAAGCGGTAGTGAATGCCGGCGTACATGCGCGACGCTGCGGCTTCATCCGCGGCGGCCTTGAAGTTCTTGAAGGTGCGTGGCCCCCAGCCCCGGTCGTTGTGGGTGTTGTCCACAAACGCCGTGGTGGCACCAAACTCCCGGCCCAAGATAGCAGCGGCCGCGCTACTTTGTACCGAATGGCCGGACGGGTAGTCCGGAAACGGCGGCGTAGGCAAGAGGCTGGGTGTCCAGTTGCTGTCGATAACCAGTTGAATGTAGGTCACGGGGCGGAGCACATTCAGTTTGTATTTGGTGTTCCAGGCCGCCACAAACGCATCGGACATGGCCATGTTGAGGCGCGCAAACACTTCAGCGGCACTGCCTAGGTCAGCCTTCTTGGCACGCAATAAATCGTTGGCTACATAGGCCCAGTGGCCGGCTGGGGTGGGCGTCTTGCCCGCGTCGTCGGCCCAGTACAGCGCAAACTGGCGTTGCTCTTGCGTTGCCGCGTTGGCGATCTGGTACACCTCCA
>CAKZJN010000001.1 GCA_936943465.1 uncultured Rhodoferax sp. | reverse complement strand
AAAATCGCTCTGGCTTTGGCCGGTGGCGGGCCGCTGGGCGCAATCTACGAAGTCGGTGCTTTGTGTGCGCTGGAAGAGTCACTCATTGGCATCAACTTCAACCGGCTGCACCACTACGTGGGCGTATCGGCCGGCGCCTTTGTTGCTGCCTCTCTGGCCAATGGCATGACACCCCGCGAACTGTGTGCGGCCTTTATTGAAAGCGATGCCGGTCAAGGCGTGGCCTTTGATCCTTCGTGGCTGATGCAACCGGCCTATGGCGAATTTGCCCGCCGCGGCCTCATGCTGCCCGGCCTGCTGGCGCGAGCCGCCTGGCAAGTGGCAGTGCAAGGCAAACCGTTGGCGCGCGCACTGGAAAGCATGGGCCCGGTGCTGCCCACCGGTGCCTTCTCTAACCAGCAAGTGCACACCCAATTGGCGCGTTTGTTTTCAGGCAAGGGCCGCAGCAACGATTTCCGCAAACTCAAGGCCCGCCTCACCCTGGTTGCCACCCACCTCGACAGTTCCGAGCCGACCCCATTTGGCCGCCCCGGTTGGGACCATGTCCCCATTTCTCAGGCGGTTCAAGCCAGCTCGGCGTTGCCCGGTTTGTTTCCGCCGGTAGAGATTGAAGGTCAGCATTACGTGGACGGTGCGCTGAAAAAAACCATGCACGCCTCTGTCGCACTGGACGACGGGGTTGACCTGCTGATTTGCCTGAACCCGCTGGTTCCGTTTGATGCGGTCACCCACACGGCAAGCGATGCAAGTCAGGCTACGCGACCGCGCAAGATTCCCCGCATCGTGGACGGCGGACTGACCTCGGTACTCAGCCAGACTTTCCGCTCCATGATCCATTCGCGCATGGAACTCGGCATGAAGCACTACGCCAGCCAGTACCCCCATACCGACATCGTGCTGTTCGAGCCCGATCACAGCGATCTGGAGCTCTACCTGGCCAACACCTTCAGCTATGGGCAACGCCGCCATTTGGCCGAGCACGCCTACCAGCAAACCCGGCAGATGCTGCGTGCCCGCGCTTCGGTGTTGGCAAAGCAGTTGCATGGGCATGGCATCCGCTTGAACCACGCCGCACTCGACGCCCCCAAACGCCAATTGCTTCCCAGCATGCCTCCGGCCACGCGCCTGGGCCGCTCCATGGTTCAATTGCAGCAATCTTTGAACGACCTGTCCGACCTGACCGCGCCACGGCTGTCGGGTCCCTCGCACTAAAGGAACCATGGCCAAGAAAGCACCCCGCCGAACCGCCGAACGTATTCTGGAAGTGACGCTGGAACTATTCAACCGTTTTGGCGAACCGAATGTGTCGACCACGCTCATTTCGGCGGAAATGGGCATCAGCCCCGGTAACCTGTATTACCACTACCCGGCCAAAGACGAGCTGATCAACGCGCTGTTTGATCGCTATGAAGTCGCACTCAATTCCCTGCTCAATGCCAGCGACAACGTGCGCGATGTGGAAGACGCCTGGTTCTTCATGCACACCTTGTTTGAGCTGATTTGGCAGTACCGGTTTTTGTACCGCGACCTCAACGACCTGCTGAGCAAGAACCGCCGGCTGGAAACCCACTTTCAAACCGTGCTGAAGAACAAGACCCGCTCGGTCAAGGCCCTGCTCGACAGCATGAACCGAACCGGCGCCCTCCGGATGGATTCGCGCGAAATGGAGCCTACGGCCACCAGCATGGTGGTGGTGCTGACGTACTGGCTCAGCTTTGAATATGTGCGTGACCCGCGCAAGGCCCTTGAGCCCGAGAGCGCGCAGGCTGCGCTGTTGCGCGGTGCCCAGCATGTGCTGAATTTGCTGGTACCTTACCTGGAGGCCGGCCAGCGCGCACACCTCTTGAGCCTGGTGGGCGCCTACACCTCACCCCTAGCCCATTAAGGAAACTGCGATGGGCCGCTGGACCGCATTCAAGCCGCGAGGGCAATTCAATTTCGATGCAAAGTCGGTCAAACGGGCCTGGCACCGCCTGCATGCGGGCGATTGCGAGCCTCTGCCCGACGACGTGTATTTGCTGGAGGCCTGGGCCTTGTTTCACAACGGGCGCTTTGAAGAAGCGCTGCGCGCCGGCCTGGCATTGGGTGAAGAAGGCACCACACTGGCCAACAAAGCCACTTGCGTCTACGCAGCCCAACTCGAACCCCATGCGAATCGGCGCCAGGACCTCTACCAAACTGTTTCCGAGCGCGCCACCGCGCATGCATTGGCCCATGCGCACAATCCCAATGCCCATTTTTTATTGGCGTATTCGCTGGGACGCTTCAGCCAGGGAATTAGCGTGGTGCGGGCTTTGGCCCAGGGACTGGGCAGCCGGATCAAGGA